>NZ_JAQECM010000008.1:6499-54862 GCF_027669965.1 Candidatus Collinsella stercoripullorum
GTCTTGCTACACTGTTACCGTGCACATCGCATCGTCAACGCCGGGCCCGACCGCCCGGATACCATAGAGACCATCTGAACGCACCGGAAAGGGGTTCTCATGGAGCCGATTATCAAAGGCATGCAGGGACCCGCTGTCGAGGACGTCCAGTCCCGCCTTTCCTCCCTGGGCTTCGACATCGACGCCGACGAGCTCGAGACGCGCTCGTTCGGCGACAGCACCGCCGCCGCGGTCCGCGGCTTCCGCCGCGACAACGAGCTCGTCCCCGGCGAGGAGGTCGACATGTCCTGCTGGTCGACGCTCGTCGACGCGTCGTACAAGCTGGGCGACCGCACGCTCTACCTGCGCCTCCCCAACTTCCACGGAGCCGACGTCAAGGCCCTCCAGCAGGCGCTCAACGTCCTCGGGTTCGCCTGCGGCGCGGACGACGGGTACTTCGGACCCCATACCGAGGCCGCGCTCCAGCAGTTCCAGGAGAACGTCGGGCTGTTCGCCGACGGCATGGCGTTCCAGGACACCTTCGCCTACATCGCACGGCTCCGCCACGTTTGGGAGGGCAAGCCGTCGGTCGTCGAGGCCGAGGAGCGCATCGGGTTCGCCCGCGCGGCCGAGGTGCTCGAGAGCTATCGCATCGCCGTGCTCGGCAGCGACCCGATCGCGCGCGCCGTGGCCTCGCGCATGTGGAACATCGCCTCCGCCACGACCGAGACGAGCGGCATGGTCCTGTGCGACGCCCGGACCCCCGAGGGGATGGACCTGATCCTCGAGCTCTCCAGCGACGAGCTGCCCGATGACGCGCCGCCGAAGCCGACCATCGTGCTCGCCGAGTGCAACAACCTGACGCAGCGCATCGCGACCGCCTTCGCCGCCGCGAAGAGCAGGCCCGCGCTCATCCGCATCGAGCTGACCGGCATCACCGGATACGACGGCATGTTCACCTCGAGCGACGCCCAGACCCTGGCGGTCCGCCTCCTCGACGGCGTTTGCGCGGCGCTGAACGATTAGGTACACTTGGTTGGCTGCTGACGGCGGGTGGAAGCGCCCGTCAACAGATTCCAATGGGGCATCGTCCAGCGGCAGGACCCCGGTTTTTGGTGCCGGTTACGGGGGTTCGAATCCCTCTGCCCCAGCCATGGAAACGCATGAAGCCCGGAGGCCGCTCGGCCCCGGGCTTTTCGCTCGAGGGGGCGCAGAGGGGTTCGAACCCGCGGGGCCCCATGGCGTGCAAAGCGCGCGAGCGCCTAGCGGTACAGCATGCGGTCGACGGCGCCCATCGAGGCGCGGCGGAAGTCCTCGCTGGTCAGGACCTCCTGCGGCACGCGGATGTTGTCGCGCAGCGCACGCTGGAAGGGGACCCGCAGGGACACGGGAAGGTCCTTGACCACGCCCGACAGGTCGCGCGGGGCATCCTGGTTCTTGGCGGCGTCCTCGCGCGCGATGCCCTGCTTGAGATGGGCGCGGTGCGCGGCGAGCATCGCCCGGTAGATGCCCACGTGCAGCCTGATCTCCGTCACGTTCACCTCGCGGGCGCGCTCGACGAGCCGGGCCCCTTCGCGGTCGATATCGCCGGCGTAGTACACGTAGGGGAAGCGGTAGCCGATGTCGTGCAGGTACTCGTCGAGCGCATGGGACATGCAGATGTTGTGCCCCGCCCCGAAGATCACGCCGCCCACGCGCGCGCCGAACAGCCGGGCGCTGCGCTTCCCCTTGAGCAGGTTGACGACCTCCTCGTACGCATCGATGTTCTCCATGACGATGAAGGGACGGTCGGATCCGATAGCGAAGAAGCCCTGCAGCTGCGTCGTCTGGTTCGCCTCGATCCGCAGGGACGCCGGGTTCAGGCCCTTGCCCGTCATCCGGCGCATGAGCTTCTCCCCGCGCTTGCCCTCGAGCGCCTTCTCGTCGCCGAAGATCTGGTAGGCCCGCTGGCGGCGGGTCGCATAGGCGGGGCGCTCGTCCCCCTGCTCCTCGAGCCAGCGCTGCACCAGCTTGAGGTCGTCGGGGCGGGAGTCCGGCTTGGGAGCGCCGCCGGAGCGCCGCTCCCCGGGCCTTCCGGCATCGCGGCGACGCGAGCGGTCGTCGGAGCCCTTCCGCCCCGCGGCCTTGGCGTCCGATCTCGCGGAAGCGCCCGATGCCGCGGTCTCACCGCCCGGGACCAGCGCGTCCTTGACGGCGACGGCGCGCTCCCGCACCGCCCCGAACAGACCTGTCAGCGCGCGGCGGGAAGCCTGGAGACGGCCCTCGCGAACGGGCTCCGGCGCCGGCTCCGCGGATTTCCGACCGGAACCGGAGGCGGGCTGCGCCTTGGAAGCAGGACCCTGCTCGGCGCCGCGCCCCTCGCGGCGGGACCGCTTGTTCTTGCGGGACCCCTCTTCGGAACGGGTCTTCCCCTCGGGCCGGGGTCGTCCGCCCGCCTTGCGGCCGTCTCCGGACCGCGGGCCGTCCTCGGTTCCGGACCCTCCCCGAACCGTCTGCGCTGCGGATGCCTCGGCCTGCGGGGAGGCGGAAGGCGTTTTGTCACCGTTCGGATTATGATCGCCCCCGCCCGGATTCCCGGCGGGCACCTCGGACCCTGACCGCCGCCTGCGCCGCGACCGCCGTTTGGACGTCTCGTGCGCGGGGGACTCCGCGTCATCCGGCTCCTCGTGCGCCGCGCAGCCGCCTTCGGGAGCTGCGACCGGGTCCCCGGTCCCGCACGGCGCCCCCTCATCGCCCTCCGCGTCCTTCGGGAGCGCATGCCCCGCTCCCCGCTCCGCGCCGTCGCGCGACGCCCCCGACCCCGCGGGGGCATCGCCTTCGCCCGCCTGGGCCTCAAGCGGGGACTCATGCGGGGCCGGCGCAGGTGAGCTCGCGGCGGGGACGCCCGGATGCGCCGAGGCCGTGGCCTCGACGCGCACGTTGACCGCGATCCCCGCCCCCGCGACGGAGGCCGGAACCGACGCGGCGTCCATCCCCGCAGCGGGAACGGCGACCGCGTCCGCCCAGTCCGCAGGCGGCGCGCCGGCACCCTCCCCCGCAGCGCGGCCCGCGCTCCCGAACGGAGCGGGTCCCGCCCCTGCGGCGAGATCGGCCTCCGTGGCGGCACCCGCCTCGACGGCGGTGCACCCGGCGGCGGAGCCCGACCCGGCCATCGCGGATGCGCGGGCGGCGGCGCGCACAGCACCGCGAACGGACGCGGCGGCGGGCACGGGCTCGATACCCGCCTCCTCCACATGCAGGATGTAGTAATCGGGGCCGTTGCGGCGCGTCGCGAGCTCCAGCAGGCCCGCCTCGACGAGCTCCTCGCGCACGGCCTCCGCATCGACCTGACCGCCGAGCGATTTGAGGAGCTGCTCGAGGGCCACCGGCTTGATACGGGGCTCCTTGCGGCACAGAAGCGTGCGGGCGAGGATTACGCGGCGCTTCCCGTCGAGCCCGACCCTGCCGTCAAGCCAATCGATCAGCGCGGTGACGTTGTTCTGGTCATCTGAAATCAGGGCATGCGCCATGTCGGGCTCCTCTGGATGGACAATCGGAACCCCCAGCGTAGCACAGCGGGCGCGAATCGGCTGCGCACCCGAGTCGCACCTCTCCCGGGACCCGCAACCGGCGGCCGCGCTTCCGATCATGGGATCGGCGGCTTCGGCCGTACACGGGCCGCGATGCCCGCCGCGATGCCGCACGACGGCGCGGCTGCATGGGCGGTCAATACGGCCGCGTCATCCCGCAAGGGCCCGCGCTCCTCGTTTGCGTTCGGCTCCCTGGCAGAAAATCGCCGTTTGGGGATAGGTCGACCCGCCGGGCAAGCGATTCAGTGGGACGCGCGGCCGGGTTCAAGCTGGACGCTCCGTCGCACGGGTCCACATCTGGCGATATTTTTATCCGAACACTGATTATCTTGCCGTTTTGTCAGGTATTCCGCGCGCGCACGGCGCCGACCGATCGGTCGGGAGACCCGCTCGCGCCCTCTCGGTGCCCGCATGGGAGACCGGGGCTCCCCGAAACGCCCGTTTTCCGCCAGGATCCCGTTTACGAACGAGAGATCGCGCTGCGGACCCCGGATTATGCGGCGCCCGCTGTACGGGACCCTCGCGAAACGCCTCGAAACGAACGGCGGGGCCGCACCTCGAAAGGTGCGGCCCCGCGACCTCGGGCCATGGCCCCGCGGTTTCGGACTTCGGACGGCCGCGCTTACCCGCGGACGCCCTCACCGCCGGCGGAACGGGCAGCGTCGGCGGCCTCCGCCTTCACGTTGGCCCGACCCATCTCGGTCCACTCGGGCTCCTCGTCGGGCATGGACCCGGCCTTCTTGGTGAAGAACTCCTTCAGGCAGTTATAGGCCACAATCACGCCGAGGACCATGAGCAGGATCGCGAACACGAGCTGCAGGCCGGACGTCGCGATCACGGCGGTGCCGGATGCGGCGAGCGCGTTCACGCATCCGATGGTGCTCAGCACGAGCGAGGTGAACGTCGAGCACAGCAGGAAGACCACGGGCACGTACAGCATCCAGCCCTTGCGGCCCGTGCACTTGCAGAACACGGCGAGCGCGATCATCGTCATGCCGCCGAGCAGCTGGTTGGACGCGCCGAACAGCGGCCAGATGTTGTTGTAGCCGCCGAACGCGAGCGCCAGGCCGAGCGCGAGCGTCAGGACCGTGGACACCCAGGTGTTGGAGAGCACATGGACCAGACCGGTGGTCTCGGCGGACGCGTCCTCCGCGGCGTCGTTGCCGCGGGCGAAGAACTCCTGGAACGACAGGCGGCCGATGCGCGCCACGGCGTCGACCGAGGTCAGCGCCAGAGCGGACACGCACATGGTCATGAACACGGTCGCGAGCGTGGAGTCGACGCCGAACGCCGTCATGCCGCGCGCGACGCCCTGGGAGAAGATCGAGAACGGGGTCGCGGCGACGCCTCCGTTGAGGGCGCCGGTGCCCGCCGTGTTGAGGTCGGAGAACATGATGGCGGCGAAGACGATGGCCAGCACGCCCACGAACGACTCGACGACCATCGCGCCGTAGCCCACGGGCAGCATGTCGGACTCCTTCTCGATCTGCTTCGAGGAGGTGTTGGTCGACACGAGGCTGTGGAAGCCGGAAAGCGCGCCGCATGCGACGGAGACGAACAGCAGCGGGAACAGGTAGCTTCCGTTCGAGGCGAGCGCGGAGAGGTCCGCCACCGCGGGCGCGGTCATCGTCGCCTGGCCGTTGGCGCCGAGTACGACGACGCCCACCACGGCGCACGCGATCATCACGATCATCATGATGCTCGTGAGGTAGTCGCGCGGCTGCTTGAGGGTCTGGATGGGCATCGCGGCCGCGAACAGCAGGTACACCGCGATCACGGCGAACCAGCCGTACTTGGGCAGATACACGGGGAACTGCATGCCCACCGCGAACATGAGCACGAACAGCACCACGGCGAGCGCGAGCTCCTTCACGCCGGTCAGGCCGATCTTGCGGTTGAGCCAGCCGAAGGCGATGGCGACGAAGGTGAACAGGATCGAGATGGTGCCCGCGGTGCCGCCCGCATAGGAGGCGGCCGTGTCGACGGCGCCGTCCGCAGCGGTCTTCATCGCGAAGGTACCGGCGACCATGTCCACGAACGCGGCGATCACGATGATGGTGAACAGCCAGCTGAACAGCAGGAACAGCCTGCGCCCGGTGCGCCCGATGTACTTCTCGATCAGCTGGGCGAGCGACTTGCCGTTGTTCTTGACGCTGGCGTACAGCGCGCCGAAGTCGTGGACGGCGCCGAAGAAGATGCCGCCCACGAGCACCCACAGCAGCACCGGCAGCCAGCCGAACATCATCGCGGCGATGGTGCCCGTGACGGGGCCCGCGCCGCAGATGGAGCTGAACTGGTGGGAGAACGCGGTGAAGCACGAGGCGGGCGAGAAGTTGCGCCCGTCCTCCATGCGGCGCGCCGGGGTGACGGCCTCGCGGTCGATCCCCCACTTCGCCGCAAGCCATCGGCCGTACCCCAGGTAGCCGGCGGCGAGGACCACCGCCGCTACCAGAACCACTACGATTCCGTTCATGTCCGTTCCTTTCCCCGGAAGGCCCCTCGGGACCGAGATGGTCGCCCGCTTCCCTGCCCGGGCGTCCGTCTCGTAAACAAAACGAGGGCCGCCGAAATCATTCAGCGGCCCTCGTCCACCAGCCGCCCGTATGGTACGGGCCGGCCTCAACGTACGCCAACCCGTATCAGATAATCTCGCGGATAATGGATAGCAGGTCTGTACGCATGATCTCGAAAACCTTCTCGTCTTCCGATGCGGGACCCCGCACCGTCCTGTAATGCGCAGCCTAGTCTACGCTTTAGCTGAGGAAAGTCAAACCTGCGACATCTATGTTTCGATGCCGTTTCATGTGCGGATTACCGCGCCCACGGGGGTCGGAGAAGGTCTATGGGGGCGTCCCTATGGTTTTGTCGCCCCTCGAAAAGAGTTCGACGTGCCGCGGTGTGCCCGGCGGGGCGGGCGAAGAGGGTGGCGGACTCCGGCAGGCAGGCGCAGGCGGGGGGGCTTGACGTCACGGGCGCGGAGGCAACGGCAGGCGGCCCCGCCGTTGCAGCGGGGCCGCCTGCCCGAATCGCGGCCGGTGCGGCCGCGTCTATGTCACATCCGGTCAGCTGAGCAGCGCGCTGGCGACCTCGTCGGCAACGCTGTCGTCCTCCTCCCACGCGCCGTCGGAGTCGCGGTAGTACTGGAGGTCGAGGTCGCTCTGCTTCGCCTCGGTCTCGTCGACCGCCTGCATCATGAGCTCGCCCACGCGCGCGTAGAGCTCGTCCTCACCGAGCCCGATGACGCTCGGGTCCGTCTGCAGCTCGTACAGGAGCTCCTCGAAGCGCGGCATGATGTCGGCGAAGGACTTGACGGTCATGGAGACGTGCGCGACGGCCGTCCCGGCCTCCTCGTCCACCCCGACCGAGGTGATCTCGTAGGAGAACCCGTCGAACATCGAGGCGACGAAGTCCTCGGTGGAGACGCCGAACTGGGACAGGCCGCCGTCCTCGTCGATGTCCTCGATCATCTCGCGGTAATCATCCGAGGTCGGATCGGTGATGAGGTCGAGCTGACCGGAGATATCGCTGCGGATGAGCTCCTCGACGGAGGGGCCGGAGGGCATGAAGGCGAACACCGCCGCAACGATGACGACGACCGCCGCAACGGCGGCGACGATGGCGATGATCGGCCCGCGACCGCCCTTCTTGGCGGGCTGCGCCGCAGCCGGCGCCGGCTGGCCGGGAGCGGCGGGGGCGGCCTGAGGCCCCGGCGTCTGGGGGCCGGGGACCTGCGGTCCGGGCGCAGGTTGCTGCGGTGACGGCCCGGGTGCGGGTTGCTGGCCGGCAGGCTGCTGCGGCGCAGGCTCCGGTGCGGGCTGCGGCCCGGCGGGTGCCTGCGGCTCCGGCTGCGGAGGAACAGCGGGCTCGGCCGCATCGCGCGGCAGGAGCGCCTCGGTGACGGGGGCCTCCGGGAGCTTGGCGCCGCAGCTCGTGCAGAACGTCGCGCCATCCTTCACGGGCGCGTTGCAAAACGGACAGTTCATGGCATCTTCCTCTCGCGCTGAGGCGGGCGTCCGGTTGACGCCAGCCACTCTCGACGCGCCCAGTATAGCAACGGTGCGCGGCGCGGCCGGCGGCTCCTCGCCCACCGGCCCACCGCGCACCGCAGCCGGACTTTTCCCATGTAAATGATGGTGTCGGTAAACTTGGCGCCCTTACTCGGCCGCTCCGTAGCGCTCGTAGTAGGCATCGATGGCCGCCTTCGTCGCGTCGTCGATCACCACGCGGCCGCGGACCTCGCGCCCGTGCAGGTGCTCGACGACCTCCGCCATGCTCACGATGGAGGCGACGGGGAACCCGTAGCGCTCCTGGATCTCGGCCTGCGCGGTCTTGACGCCGCCCTTGCCGACCTCCATGCGGTTGAGGCTCACGATCAGCCCCTTGACCTCGACGTCGGCCGCCGCCTTGAGCTTGGGGTAGGTCTCGTCGATGGACTTGCCGGAGGTGGTGACGTCCTCGACCATCACCACGCGGTCGCCGTCTTCGAGCTCGTAGCCCAGCATGCCGCCCTTGTCGGCGCCGTGGTCCTTGACCTCCTTGCGGTCGGAGCAGTAACGCACCTCCTTGCCGTAGAGCTCGTGCAGGGCGATGGCGGTGACCACCGACAGCGGGATGCCCTTGTAGGCGGGTCCGAAGACCACGTCGAAATCGAGCCCGAAGTTGTCGTGGATCGCGCGGGCGTAGAACTCGCCCAGGCGCTTGAGCTGCTCGCCGGTCACATAGGCGCCCGCGTTCATGTAGAACGGCGAGGTGCGGCCGCTCTTGAGCGTGAACTCGCCGAACTTGAGCACGTCGCTCTCGACCATGAACTCGATGAACTCCTGCTTGTAGGCTTCCATGGACAGATCCTCTCATCGCGGGTGCGTATTGCCTCCGCCCCATTCTAGCAGCGCCCGAGGCGCTGCCGCCCGACCCCCTCGCGACATGCGGCCGAAACCCCCGGCGGCCCGCTCCCCGGCGGCCCGGGTGCGGGCGGGCGCGCGGACAGGAATCCATCCGGCGGCCCCGGTGCCCGCAAGCGCCTCCGGAGCCCCGCCGTCCGCGACCGCCCCCGGCAGCCCCAGGCCGCCCGGCGCGGTCGGTTCGACGGGCGTCCCCCCCCCGTAAGGAAAATTCTTTCGATAAAACGTCCCGACCCAGCCTGCTGAATCCGTGACGCCCTCCTCAATGCTATGCAGCGCTACCAGCCTTTTTCGGTAGGGAAAAAAATTTTCTACGGTTGTCGAAAAACACTTGCAATACATCTCCGGAATACGCCACTATAGTGCTAGTACGCACCCCTGCGGGCAGTCCGCCCCGCGGATCACGACTCGGAACCGCACGGCATCCTCCCGCGCGGGCGCGCATTCCTTTTGTCGCATCGCCAGCGAAGGCGAGTTTCGGCTCCACAGAGGGGAGCCATAGGGAAAGGAGCATTCCATGATCCGTGCTGTCGACAAGCTCGAGCCCTTCCAGAGGGCGATCACCAAGGCGCACCTCGCCTCCACCGGCGTCGCCGTCGATTCCCTGGAGAACCCGGACAAGCCGCTGATCGCGATCGCCAACAGCTGGAACGAGATGTGCCCGGGCCATGAGCCCCTGCGCCAGCTCGCCGAGGAGGTCAAGAAGGGCATCCTCGAGGCCGGCGGCGAGCCCATCGAGTTCAACACCATCGCCATCTGCGACGGCATCGCCCAGGGCCATGCCGGTATGCACTACAGCCTGCCCCACCGCGAGATCATCGCGGACTCCTGCGAGGCCCAGATCCTCGGCCTGAACGTCTTCGACGGCGTCGTCTACATGGCGAGCTGCGACAAGATCGTCCCGGCCATGCTCATGGCCGCCGGCCGCATCAACCTGCCGGCCGCGCTCGTGTCCGCCGGCCCCTGCTGGGACGAGATCAAGCCGAGCGACTCCAAGGCCCTGCGCGCGTCCTTCCTGCGCGGCGAGGCCACCGAGCTCGATGTCATCGAGGGCACCCTCAAGTACTACACCGGCCCGGGCATCTGCCCGTTCCTGGGCACCGCCAACACCATGTGCTGCCTGGCCGAGGGCCTGGGCATGATGGTCCCGGGCGGCGCGCTGCAGCCCGCCCCCACCGCCATGCGCCGCTTCCTGGCCCGCCGCACCGGCGCAGCCGTCGTGGAGCTCGTCCGCCGCGGCATCAAGCCGAGCGACATCATGACCGAGGCCGCCTTCCAGAACGCCGTGACGCTGCTCGCCTCCATCGGCGGCTCGCTGAACGCCCTGCTGCACCTGCCGGCCATCGCCCACGAGCTCGGCCTGAACGTCACCTGGGCCCAGGTCGCCGAGACCACCAGCCGCGTGCCGCTGGTCACCAACATCACCCCGAACGGCGACATGTCCTGCATCAACCTCTACAAGGCCGGCGGCGTGCCCGCGGTCATGAAGACCATCGAGAAGGACCTCGACACCTCCTGCATGACCATCAACGGCAAGACGGTCGGCGAGAACCTCGAGGCCGACATCAAGATCGACCGCTCGGTGATCCGCACCCAGGACGACCCCGCCTCCGTCGCCAACGGCATCCAGGTGCTCTACGGCAACCTGGCTCCCGAGGGCACGCTCGTCAAGACCTCCGCGGTGCCCGAGGACCAGCACACCTTCGACGGCCCGGCCATGTGCTTCAACAGCGAGGAGGAGTGCTTCGCCGCCTACAACGAGCACAGGATCCCGGCCGGCACCGCGGTCATCATCCGCTACGAGGGCCCCAAGGGCGGCCCGGGCATGAAGGAGCTGCACCGCGTCACCGAGATCATGAAGGGCATCCCCGGCTCCGCCGTCATCACCGACGGCCGCTTCTCCGGTGCCTCGGGCGGCCTGTCCGTGGGCTACCTGTGCCCCGAGGCCGCTGAGGGCGGCCCCATCGCCCTCATCCAGGACGGCGACATGGTCCACATCAACCTGGAGGACAACGCGATCTCCTTCGACATCACCGACGAGGAGCTCGAGGCCCGTCGCCAGAACTGGACCCCGGTCGTCCACGACTTCAAGGGCAAGGTCCTCGGCCGCTACCTCAAGGAGGTCGGTCCCGCCAAGGACGGCGCCCTGCTCGGAGCCTAAGCGCTCCCCGGTCGCCGACACGCGGCTCCCCTCGGGAGCCGTCGGCTCGCGCAGCGATCGCCCCGGTCAGCCCCGTGCTGGCCGGGGCTTTTCCATGGGTCGTCCGGGGACGGGTCCGTTTCAACCCATGAGGAGCGCCGCATGGGTTGAGACGGACCCGTCCCCGGACGACCCATAACGAGACGGGGCCCCGGCGGGATGAATCCCGCCGGGGCCCCGGGCAACCCGATCGTGGGGCTGCCGGCTACTCGCCGCAGCCGCTCTTGATGAGCTCGACGAGCGCCTTCACGGCATCCTGCTCGTCCTCGCCGTCGGCGGAGATGACGATGGCGGTGCCGCAGGAGAGGCCCTGGGTCATGAGGGCGAGCATGCTCTTGGCGTTGACGCCGTCGCCCTCGTCGCCGGCCTTCTTGACGGTGACGTTGGACTTGAAGCCGGAAGCGGTCTTGCAGAACAGGGACGCCGGACGGGCGTGCAGACCGGTGGCGTTGACGATGGTGGTCTCCTCGGAATACATGGGACTACATCTCCTTTACTTGCGAGCGTGAGCTCTACGGGTCCGGGAGCGACGTCCCGGACGCATTGACCGTATTGATAACTGTACCACGTCGCAGGCGCGATGCCTGCCCGCAGTGCAGTACGAACGACCCCGGGCCGACAGACATCGGCCCGCGCGCGAGCGGATCGGATGGCGCGCATCCGGCCCTCCCGCGCGAAACCGGCAGGGCCTAGACCATCTCGCGGACGGCCTCGTGCAGGCGCTTGCGGTCCGCCGGGTCGTCGCTGTTGTAGTGACGCGAGTTGACGATGTACTCCTCGATGGTGTTCAGGTTCTCCTCGGTCGGCTCGATGCCGAGCTCGCCCAGGGTCAGCGGGAGGTCCATCTTGCGCATGAACTCGCGCAGCTCGTCCTCCTTGTCCTTCAGGCCGTTGAAGTACAGCTGGCAGAACAGGCCCACCGCCACGATCTCGCCATGGATGGCCTCGGCGGCCTCGTGGGTGAAGTGCGTGCGGACGCCGTCGTAGATCACGTGCGCGAGCTCGGACTGACGGAAGCTCTTGGTGGTGTTGGCGATCACGCCCGTGGTGATGACGTTCAGGAACGCCATGTCCGTCAGCGCCTTGGTGACCTCGTGGCGGCGGTTGTCCTCGATGGCTTGCAGCGCGATCTCATCGAGCACGCCGTAGACGTAGGCGGCCATGTTGTAGGCGGTGTAGACGTCGATCGGCGTGTCCTCGAGGTGCATCTCGGGCTGGCCGTTCAGCATCTCGATCTTCTTGGCCATGGCGTCCATGACGCCCGCCGCGTTGTAGCGGATCGGGCAGTTGGCGATGACGTCGAGGTCCATGTAGACCGCGTCGATCTCGTGGTCGAAGCGCCAGGAGCGCAGCTTGCCGCCCTCGGCGGTGTACATGACGCTCATGCAGGTGAACGGGGCGCAGGTGGACGCCGAGGTGGGGATGTTGACCGCACCGAGGTGCGCGACCTCGCCGACCGCCTTCGCGAGGTCGGTGATCTTGCCGCCGCCGACGCCGACGATCTCGTCGCAGCCGGCCTCGTGGGCCTTGGCCGCGAGCTCCTCGGCGGCCTCGTAGCAGCACCAGCCCGTCCAGATCTCGAGCTGCCAGTCGACGCCCGCCGCCTCCATGCTCGGGACCAGGCGGTCCTTGACGGCGTCCCAGGAACGCGGGCCGGCGACGATCAGCATCTTGGAACCGAAGCGCTTGAGCTCCTCGCCCAGCTGCTCGAGCAGCCCCTGCTCGCAGCGGACGCGCCCGGCGCCGAACTTGATCGCGGTGTCCAACTCTACTGCCATGAATACATCCTCTCTCCCATGTGCAATTCATCACGGCATCTATCTCCCGGTGCGCGGTGGGCGCGATGCCCCTGCAGCCCGCCGCGCACCGTGAAGACCGTCTCGTCGCGGCCGCGCGCATGCCCGCACGCGGCCGCGCATGCGGCGTCCCTAGCCGCGGATCTCGCGGACGGCGGCCGCGGCCTCGGCGGCGATGGCCTCGACCTTGGAGAAGTCCCCGTCGGCGAAGAGGTTGGGCTTGACCATCCAGGTCCCGCCCGCGGCGATGATGGCGTCGCAGCTCAGGAAATCGCGGACGTTCTCGGTGTTCACGCCACCGGTGGGCATGAAGCGGTGGCCGACGAAGACCGAGGCGAGCGCCTTGATCCCGGCGAGGCCGCCGTAGAGGTTCGCGGGGAAGAACTTGGTCACGTCGAGGCCGCGGTTGATGGCGACCATGATCTCGGTCGGGGTGACGGCGGCGGGGATGATGTTCACCTCGTGCTCGATGCACCAGTCGACGGTCTCGGGGTCGTAGCCCGGCGAGACGATGAACTTGGCACCGGCCTCCACGGCCTGCTTGCACTGGGCGAGATTGACCACGGTGCCCGCGCCGACCAGGATGTCCGGGCACTTCTCGGACATCTCGCGGATGCAGTCGGCCGCGGCGGCGGTGCGGAAGGTCACCTCGGCGGCGGGCAGCCCGCCGGCGACGAGGGCGTTCGCCATGGGCACGGCGTCCTCGACCTTCTCGAGCACGACCACGGGCACGACGCCCGTCTTCTCGACCTGCCCGTAGAACCCGTTCTGCTTCATGTACTCAGTCGACATCTTGCTTCCTCTCTCTTTCGGTTCCCTCTCCTTGTATCCGCACAGGGCCACGCTCGTGGCGGCGGCGCATCCGCCCTCAGGGCAGGCAGGTGCACCACACCTCCTGGTTGTGGAAGATGGCGAAGTCGTCGAACCCCAGGCGCTCGGCCGCCGGCTGCTCGCCGTCGCAGACGCGCTCCAGCAGCTTCAGCAGATGGGCTCCCAGCTCGCCGATCGTGACGGTCCCCTCGACGGCGCCCGAGGCGTCGAAGTCGATGTTGTCGCCCATGCGCTCCGCGGTCTCGCAGTTGCCCGTCACCTTGATCACGGGGATGAGCGGGTTGCCGATCGGGGTGCCGCGCCCGGTGGTGAAGATGAGCGCCTGGGCGCCGCCCGCCGTCATGCCCGACACCGACTCGATGTCGTAGCCCGGGGTGTCCATGATCACGAGGCCGCGCTCGCTCGGGATCTCGCCGTAGGGCACCACCTGGCGGATGGGCGAGACCCCGCCCTTGGAGATGCCGCCCAGGGCCTTCTCCTCCAGCGTCGACAGGCCGCCGGCCATGTTCCCGGGCGAGGGGTTGGCGCCGCGCACGTCGACGCCCGTCTCGGCGAAGCTGCGCTCCAGCCCGCCCACGATCCGGTAGATGTCCTGGGCGACCTCGAAGGAGTTCGCGCGGTCGGCCAGGATGTCCTCGGTCCCGATGAGCTCGGTGGTCTCGCCCAGCATGACGGTGCCGCCCGCGGCGACCACCGCGTCGCTCACCACGCCGACCACGGGGTTTGCGGCAAGGCCGCTCGTGGCGTCCGACCCGCCGCAGTTCGTCCCCAAGACGAGGTCGGCGAGCGTCATCTCGCAGCGCTCGACATCGGCCGCGCGCGCGACCAGGGCGCGCGCCAGCTCCGCGCCGCGCTCGACCGCGCGCTCCGAGCCGCCGAGGTCCTGGATGGTGATGACCTCGAGCGGCTTATCGCCCGCGGCGCGGATCCGCTCGGCGAGCTCGTAGGGGCGCGTGCTCTCGCAGCCGAGGCCCACGAGCAGCGTGCCGAACACGTTGGGGTTGGCGGCCAGGTTCCTGAGGCAGCGGCGCATGATCTCGATGCCGGTCCCCACCTGCCCGCACCCCTTCGCGCACGGGACGGCCACGGCCCCGGGCACCGCCGCGGCGATGCGTCGGGCGACGACGTTCGCGCAACCGCAGGTGGACAGGACCATGACATGGTTCCGGATGCCGATGCGCCCGTCCGGGCGACGGTAGCCCCTCATGCGCGCACCCCCGTCTTGATGCTCTCGATATTGTGGACATGCACGTACCCGCCGCGCTCGATGCACTCCGTCGCACGGCCGATGACCTGCCCGTACTTGTAGATCTTCGCCCCGCACCCGAGCGAGCGCAGGCTGATCTTGTGGAAGCGCGGGATGTCGGCGAGCGCGCTGAGCTCGTCGGCCGCCTCGCCGGTCTTGGTCGTCACGACGACGGTATCCCCCGCGGACACGGCCTCGATGACCGTCGCCACGTCGTCCGTCGCGCTCATGAGCAGAGCCCGTTTCGCCATGTTCGCACCCCCTTGGTTCATGGTCGGTCGCACCGCGCGCCGCGCGGCACGGTCCCGGGCCCCGTGGACCCGGCGCCCAGGGCACCGGCAGCGACACCGGCGCCTCGTCTTCGGTCCGCCCGGGCGTCGTGCCCGGCGGCCGCTTTTGGACGCGCGCCCGGGCACCCGCCCGGGGACGTCCGGATTCCGGGATCAGCCCGCCTTCCTGCCCACCTTGGACAGCGGGTCCTCGAACCCGGTGAACACGATGTCCGGGAAGCGCTCGCCCACGTTGTCGCGCAGCCAGTCGAAGGCGTCCTGGATGCGCTGGCGGCGCACCCACAGACCGGAGAGCTCGAGCATGTAGTAGACGCGGTCGGTTCCGTTCGCATCCATCTGCGCCTGCATCTCCGGGGTTATCTCGTCGAGCTGGTCGGCGGTGCGAAAGCCCGTCACGTCGAGCATGAGGTCGTTGGTGTTCGCGGCCTTGAGCTGCACGTTGAGCACCTGGCTCCACGGCAGGGTGATGACGTCTTGCGGCTTGGTGTAATCGGTCACGCCGTCGAGCGTGTAGACGAACAGCGGGGAGCGGTTCATCATCTTCCGCGTGTTGAGCACGATGCCCGCGACGAAGCATGCGGCGATGACCACCGACAGGACCCGCCACAGGATGCCGTCGCCCTGGGTGAACCCGAGCCACACGATGCACGCGCCGATCAGCGCGTAGGACACCGAGATGGCGGTCAGCTTCCGCAGGTCGTTATAGACAACGAGTTGTTCCATGGGATGCACCTCGCATAGGTTTCAGATTCAGCGCAGGACCTCGAGGAAGTCCGCGACGTCGGCCAGCGTGTCGAAGGACAGCACGGCCTCGCGGCGGATGCCCTCGCACGTGCCCTCGGGCTGGTCCAGGATGGGGTAGCCCGTGGTGATGGAGTCCATTCCGGTCAGATCGTCGAAGATGAAACCGGACGTGAAGCCGCCCGCATTGGCGGCGCGGATGCCCGCGAGGCTGTCCTCCAGGACGAGCGTGCGGGCGGGGTCGGCGCCGATGAGCTCGGCGGCCTTGAGGAAGATCTCGGGGTCGGGCTTGCCGCGCCGCACGCTCGTCCCGTCCATGATGTGGGGGAAGGCGTGCGTGAGGTACTCGGCCTCGAGGTACTGGTCGATGAGCGACCGGGCAGAGGAGCTCGCCAGCGCATAGGGGATCCGGCGCTCCTGGAGGTAGTTGAGCAGCTCGAGCAGACCGGGCTTCTTGCCCACGCGGCCGTTCTGCTCCATGCGCACCGCGTTCTTCTGCTTCTTGATGTAGGCGCGCCAAGTGGCGACGTCCTTGTCGTCGCCGAAGGCGTGTTTGAGCCCCGCCACGACCTCGCTTTCGATGCGGCCGCAGAGGCTCATGTAGAGCGCCGGGTTCATCTGGAACCCGAAGGCGCGGGCCGCACGCAGATAGGCGCGGTAGCACAACCGCTCGCTATCGAAGATGAGGCCGTCCATATCGAAAAGCACTGCCTGAAACGGACCCACCGTCGGAACTCCTTACGCTCGCATGCCGCCGATTACCGTCGATAGACAAAAGGAAAGGCCTGCACCCTCCTGCGGGTGCGCGGGAAGGTGCAGGCCCGAAAGGTCCAGGCTAGGCCCGGATCTCGTTCACCGGCTCCTCGCCGGCGACGAAGCGCTCAACGTCACCCACGCACTTCTCGCCCATGCCGCGCAGGCACTCCTCCGTGTAGGCGGAGATGTGCGGGCACACGAGAACCTTGGGGTGGTTGAAATAGGGGTCGTCGGCCGCGGGCGGCTCGTCGTGCATGACGTCGATGGCCAGGGCCTTGACCGTGCCGTCCGCGAGCGCGTCGAGCATCGCCGGCTGGTCGATGAGGTCGGCGCGCGCGTTGTTCACCACATAGACGCCCTTCTTCATCTTGGCGAAGCAGTCGGCGTTCAGGATGTGGAAGGACGTGGGGTTCAGGTCGGCGTTCAGCGTGAGAATGTCGCAGGACGAGACCACGGTGTCCAGGTCGGTGTAGGTGATGTCCACACCCTGGGCGCGCAGCCCCTCGGCCCAATCCTCGTGCTGGACAGGATCACAGGCGAGAACCTTGAGGTCGTAGCCGCGGGCGAGGATCTCGACGACGCGGGACCCGATGTTGCCGCAGCCGATGATGCCGAGCGTCTTGCCCGAGACGCCGTTGCCGACGAACTTGGCGCGCTCGGCCCAGCGACCCTCGTTGGCGGCGACGTGGGAGTCGCTCACCTGGCGCATGGCGTCGAGCAGCAGCGCCACGGCGCCCTCGGCCACGGCGTCGCGCTCGACGAGCGGGGAGACGGTGGTGAGGATGCACCCGGTGGCGTTGCAGGCCTTGACGTCGACGTTGTTGTAGCCGATGCCGTGGCGGGAAAGCAGCAGCAGGTCGGTCTTGTGCTCGAAGAACTCCGCGTCGAAGAACGGGGTCACCGAGGAGATGATGATGTTGTAATCCTTCAGTGCCTCGGCGAGCTCGGCGCCGTGGGCGTCACCCGCCACGCGGACGCGCTCGACGGTACCGATCTTCTGGAGACGCTCCATCTGATCGGGGAAGCGCGTGCCGAACGATGAGGAGTTGACGATGGCGATCTTATAGTCCATGCGTTGCGTACCTTACCCTTTTCCGTACGAATCGAAAGCCTGCGAATGAGTCCTCGGCTACTTGCCGCACTTGGCCAGCGCGGAAGCCAGGGAGACGTTCTCGGAGGACGGGATCTTCTGGAAGTAGACCGTCACGCCGGCGTCGCCGATGGCCTTGGCGATGTCCGCGTCATCGGAGGTGAGGCCGACGGACTCGATGACCTTGGTGGAACCGGGCTTGATGGCGATGCCGCCGACGTTGAGCTCCTTGATGGGCACGCCGCCGTCGACCGCGACCTTGGCATAGGCCAGGGACTTGAAGATCAGCGCGACCTTGTCGTCGCCGAACTGGTCGGCGTTCCACTGGTCGACGAGGCCCTGGGCGGAGAAGACCTTGATCTTGAGGCCGCCGGTGGACTGGGTGGACTCGTAGATCTCCTTCATGAACTCGTCGTTGGCGGTGGCGTCATCGATGACGTAGGCGGAGTTGGTGCCCTTGCCCTTGGTCCAGACCTGCATGACCTGGCCGTGGACCAGACGATCGTCGATGCGTGCGAGGGTGATCTCTGACATTTGGTTCTCCAATCCCTAGCGGATGACTACAAGCAGGGGGCACATCCCCCGTATTGGGAGATGTACCCCGTTTTCAACGATTAGCCCTTGAGGTTGGAACGGTTGATGAGGCGGGCGCCCATCTTGCCGGCCTCGAGCGCGGTGTTGGCCAGCTCATGGCCGTCCTCGGCGATCTCGAGCTGCTGGATCGTCTCGATCAGCATGGGCATGTTCACGCCCAGGATCACGTCGCAGTCGACCTTGGCCACGCAGGCGAGCGCCACGTTGGAAGGGCTGCCGCCCATGAGGTCGCACATGATGATGGTGTGCGCGCCCTCGGCCTCGTTCTTCTCGACGATCTCGAACGCCTTCTCACGCAGGTCGTCCACGGACTGGCCGGGCACGAGGCCCAGGGCGTCCACGTTCTCCTGCTCGCCCATGATCATCTCGGCGCTCTTCTTGAGCTCGATGCCGAACAGGCCGTGCGTGATGATGAGGACCTTGTTCATACGCTGGTGCTCGCTTTCTCTCGAGGTGTTCGCTTACCGGATGCTTCAGCTTAGAGGATGCCGATGACGGCCAGGACGATCAGGATGACCGTGAAGCCGAGCATGGCCTGGGTGACCTTCATGCCCTTCTTCTGGAAGAAGAAGTACAGGCTCATGACCGCGATCAGCGGCAGGATGCCGGGCAGGATGCCGTTCAGGGTGTCCTGGAGCACGAACTCCTTGCCGGACATCTCGAAGGCGATCGGGGTGGTGATGGTCACGTAGCTCGCGGCCATGCAGCCCATCATGAACAGGCCGAGCACGCCGAGGGCGTCGATGATCGACTTGATGCGGCCGCCCTTCATGACCTCGAGCGCGGCACGACGGCCCATGGTGTAGCCCATGCGGGTGAACAGGAAGCCGTAGATGAAGGTCGCCGAGGCGAAGCAGACGAACGGCAGCACGGCGCCGAGCGGGTTGCCCTCCTGGCACAGGCCGAGGAACAGGGCGATGAAGATGTACTGGACGGTACCGGAGTCGATGGAGTCACCGACGCCGGCCAGCGGGCCCATCAGGCCGATCTTGGTGTTCTGGATCATCGTGGCGTCGAGCGCGTCCTCGCCGGCGTTGAGCGCCTTGGCGCGCTCCTCCTCCAGCGAGACGGTGATGCCGGAGATGATGCCGCCGCCCCAGACCGCCTGGGTGTTGAAGAACTGCAGGTGGCGCTGGTAGGCCTCACCGAGCATGACGGGGTTCTTGTAGAGCTTCTTCAGCACGGGCATCATGCCGAAGCAGAAGGCGGGCGCGACCATGCGGTCGAAGGTGTGGGGCACCTCGTTGGCCCACCACCAGCGGAACCAGGTCTTGAGCAGGTCCTTGTTGGTGATCTCCTCGGGCTTGTTCTCCTCGCCGAGCATCAGGCGGGGATCGGCGTGGATCATGCCGTCTTCATCGAGGTAGTCGTGGTAATCCTGGGAAAGCTTCTCGACAGCTTCGCTCATCGGTGTATACCTTCCTTTCTTGAACTCTCAGCAGACCGGGCGCGCTTAGGCGTCGGCCTTCGCGGTGAACATGTTGTAGCAGAAGGCGATGATGACGCCGAAGACGGCCCAGGTGATCATCGTGATGCTGACGCCGGCGGAGGTGGTGATCACGACCAGGAAGTAGGCCAGGAAGAAGAACACGAGCAGCTTGCGGGAGCCGATGACGTGCATGGTGATGGCGATACCGAGCGCGGCGAGGCCACCGGAGACGACGGTCAGGGCGTGGAGCACCGGACCCTCGGAGATGGCGTTCATGACGTCGGAGATGACCGGCGCGCCGAGGTACAGGGCGATGGTCATGGTCGGGACGAACAGGGCGAAGCCGATGAGGGAGGGGGCGAGGCCGATCCACAGGGCCAGACCGCGGGAGTCGGCCTTGACGGCGCAGGCGTCCATCTTCTGAACGCAGATGGTGTTCAGGAAGAAGCGGAGCTGATACAGGTAGCTGCCCATCAGGCCGACCGGCACGGCGATGGCGACGGCGGCCTCGGGGTCCAGGCCGCCGATGACGGCGGTGGACACGGCGATGGCGGAAGCCACGCAGGGCTCGGAGGGCATGGCGCCACCGGGGGCGACGACACCCATGTAGATGAGCTGGATCGTGGCCGTGGTGACCATGGCGGTGTGCATGTCGCCGAGGACCGCGCCCACCACGAAGCCCGCCATGAGCGGCGAGAAACGCATGGTCAAGGTCGCATAACCAAGTGCGCGCGATTCGACTGCCGCCACGAAGAGGGCAATCAGCAATGCTTGCAGAATTGACATTATGCCGTTCCTTTCTCTCCTCTTTTCCGGGGGCGGCGGAGTGCGTCTTCCCCGCCTTCCCCTTCGCCTTGCCAGGACCCTCCCCTGTCAAGACATACCTTGGGCATAGCTGCCCCTATGCAGAAAATAGTATGTGTTTTTTGACTGTTCCCAGCGAAAATTTTTTCTTTCTGGTGAGCGGTGTATAAGTTATCGCCTGCCGAAAAGTTGAGGTATTTTCAGTAAGGTTGTGCTACAGCGCTTCACGGCGCTCCCCAGACACCCCCATATAATCAAAATACCAGTTACATACCTCTAGTCGTATCGTTCTCCCAAAACCCGTCGTGCTGGATTTTTCACCGCACCCGCTACCGTTCACCGGAAGGAAGGGCGATCTCGGGACCGTTCCCCTACCGTTCCCTCATGGGTGATATCTTAATACGGACTAAGCGGACAGCCCCGAATTAGAAAATAATTTTTTTCTCCTACCGGCACGCGGGGTTGGACCGATTTCGGTATATTTTTCTACAAGCAAGTCGCGCGCGGATACGGTCGCCGCGGAACGCCCTTTCCCGTGCATGCGACGGACCTCGACGTTGGGATCTCGGATGGCACGAAACACCGTACTCCTCAAAATCAAATCCCTCATGCCGGCGCTTTCCGCCAAGGAGCAGAAGATCGCCGACTTCATCCTCGACGACCCGCGCTTCGCCTCGCGCATGACCATCAACGAGATGGCGGCCAACCTCGGCGTCGCGGACTCGACCGTCTTCAAGTTCACCAAGAAGCTCGGTTACCGCGGCTTCCGCGATTTCAGGACCGACCTGCTCGCCGAGGAATTCGACCCGCAGATCTCCATCCACGAGAACGTGACCCCCGACGACGACCCCCTCACCGTCGCGGAGAAGATCATCCACTCGAGCGCCAAGTCGCTGAACGACACGCTCGCGCTGCTGTCCGCCGACGACCTCGAGCGCGCCCTCGACTACCTGCTCGGCGCGGCGCGCATCTCGTTCTACGGCTGCGGCGAGTCCGGCGTGATCGCGCTCGACGCGTACCAGAAGTTCCTGCGCTCGCCCATCCCCTGCCACGCCATCATGGACTCGCACATGCAGCTCATGCAGGCGTCCCTGCTCACGCCGGACGACTGCGCCGTCGTGATCACGCACACCGGCGTCACGCACGAGATGTACGTGGCCGCCAAGCTCGCGCACAACGCGGGCGCCAAGGTCATCCTCATCACGAGCTACCCCTCGCAGAAGATCTCGGAGTACGCGGACATCACCTTCGTGTCCACCTCCGACGAGACGAGCTACCGGCCCGAATCGCTCTCGTGCCGCTACGCGCAGCTCGCCATCATCGACTCGCTGTACACCGCGATGATGTTCCGCCTGACGGAGACCTCGACCTCGCTGCACAAGATCCGCGAGGCCATCAACTTCATCAAGGAGGAGGCGTAGGGGCCGCTGCGGCCCCTACCCGTTGTAGCGCGCCAGGAACGCCCGCGTGCGCTCGTGCGCGGGGTTGCCGAGCACCGTCTCGGGCGCGCCCTGCTCCACGATCGCGCCTCCGTCCATGAAGACGACGCGGTCGGCCACGTCGCGGGCGAACCCCATCTCATGCGTGACGATGATCATGGTGATGTGCTCGGTCGCGAGCTGGCGGATGACCTTCAGCACCTCGCCGGTGAGCTCGGGGTCGAGCGCGGAAGTCGGCTCGTCGAAGAACAGGATGTCGGGGTTCAGGGCGAGCGCCCGCGCGATGCTCGCGCGCTGCTGCTGGCCGCCCGACAGCTGGCAGGGCACCTTGTCCTCGCAGCCGGAAAGCCCCATCTTGGCGATCAGCGCCCGCGCCTGCGCCTCGACCTCCGCACGGTCCCGGCGCTGCACCGCGATCGGGGCGTCCGTGATGTTGCGCATCACGGACATGTGCGGGAAGAGGTTGTAGCTCTGGAAGACGAGACCGAAGCGGCTCTTGGCGCGGCGCAGCTCGTCGCCCCGCAGGTAGGTGACGCGGCCGTCCGGTCCCGTCGACGCCACCGTGAGGTCGCCGTAGCGCAGCTCCCCGGCGTCGATCTGCTCGAGCATGGTCGCGCAGCGCAGCAGCGTCGACTTGCCGCCGCCCGACGGGCCGATGACCGCCACGACCTCGCCGGGGCGCACCTCGAGCGAGATGTCGCGCAGCACGGCGTTGTCGCCGAACGCCTTGTCCACACGCTCCATCGCGAAGACGGGCTCAACCATGTGCCTCTCCTTACCTGCTCCTGCCGTTTGGGGCCGGGAAATGGGAAATCAGGGACAGGCACTTATTTCCCACGGCAAAGCCCATTCGGGATGCGGTCACCTTCGGCCGTTGGGAAAAAAGTGCCTGTCCCTGATTTCCCATTTCCCGGCCCCCGATCACCCACGGCGGAACGCTAGTCGTGGTAGTAGTCCAGCCGCTTCTCGGCCGCGCCGATCAGCAGCTCGACCAGGAAGTTGAAAACCCAGTAGAACACCGCGGAGATGGCGAACGGCACCATGCTCACCTGGGACGCCACCAGCGCCTTGGCCGTCGAGAACATCTCCGCGACGCCGATCGCGAAGGCGAGCGAGGTGTCCTTCACCAGGGTGATGACCTCGTTTCCCATCGCCGGGAGGATGCGCTTGACCACCTGCGGCAGCACGATGCGCGCGAAGGTCTGCGCGCGGGTGTAGCCGAGCACCTCGGCCGCCTCGTACTGGCCGCGGGGGATCGACTGGATGCCGCTCCGGTAGATCTCCGCGAAGTACGCCGCGTAGTTGATGATGAACGCCACGATGCAGGCGTACCACTTCGAATCGGGGGTGAGTTCGATGCCGAACACGTAGTACGGGGCGAAGTAGATCGCGAACATCTGCAGCATGAGTGGCGTCCCGCGCATGATCGAGATGTAGATGCGCGCGACGGCGCGCAGCGGGGCGATGCGGCTCATCCGCGCGAACGCCACCGGCACGGCCAGCGGGATGGAGCCCACCAGCGTGAGCACGAAGATCTGCACGGTGGTCCCGAACCCCTCGAGCAGCATCCCCGTCATGGTCGCCAGATCCATGGCGCCGCTCCTCTCACATCGGCCCGGGACGCGCCGCATGCGCGCCCCGGGCTCCCCGCCCCGGTCCCCGTCGCGCGGGGGCCGCCGGCATGCCGACCGTTACTCGAGCACCCAGTTATCGTAGGAGATGCCGTACTCGGCGTACTTGGCGCACAGCTCCTCGATGGTGCCGTCCTCATCCATCTCGCGCAGGGTCTCGGTCACCTGGTCGGCGAGCTGCTGGCTGCCCTTCTTGAAGCCGACGGCGTAGTGCTCCTCCGACAGCATGTCGGGCAGCTGCACGTAGGCGTCGGGGTTGGCGGCCATCTGGTACTCAGCGATGGACAGGTCGCAGGCCACCGCGTCGACGGCACCGGACTCGAGCTGCATGAAGGCCGTGTTGTACTCGCCGATCTGCTCGAGGGAGGCGAACGTCGCCGCGAGGTCGGCCTGGTCGCCCTGGAGCACGTCGAGCGCGGCGGAGTCGACCTGGGTGATGACCGTCTTGCCCGCGAGGTCGTCGAAGCTCTCGATGCCGCTATCGGCCTTCACGACGATGACCTGGCCGTTCAGCATGTAGGGCTCAGAGAAGGTGTAGTCGTCCTCGCGGCCCTCCATGGTGAAGCCGTTCCAGATGCAGGAGATGGCGCCGGAGTCGAGCAGGGTGTCCTTGGCGTCCCAGTCGATCGGCTCGTAGGCGACCTCCCAGCCGTTGCGCTCGGCGACCTCGGCGGCGAGGTCGAGGTCGAAGCCGGTGAACTCGCCGTCGTCGCCCACGAAGCCGTACGGCGGATAGGACTGGTCGAAGCCCACCGTGAGCGTGGTGATCTCGGCGGAGGTGTCCTCGGCGGCCGATCCCGAGGCGGAGCCGTCGGAGGCCGGCGCGCCGCCGCACGCGGCGAGCCCCAGCGCGCAGACGAGCGCCATCCCGGCGGCCAGAGGCGCGAACAGTCGATTCTTCTTCATGGTCTGAACCTTCCCCATCATGAGCGCGCCGCGGGCGGCGGGCGCTGCCATTGCAACGGGCTCCACTTTACTATGATGGAGTGTCTGGGGCAAGGGTATTCTTTATCTTGGCGGAGCATTCGCAGTGCGCGGTGCCGTGCTGCAGGCGACGGACAGCAAGCGCGGGCGAGACGGGAGGGAAACCGCGGATGCACATCCATGCATACGGTGAAATCCCCGCCCGCGCGCGGCATGTGTACGATTTCGAGGTGCCGGTTCGCCGTATGCGCCGCACCCCGTATAAACGTCCCAGTTGGTTCCTGCGATGTTGTCGGAGGGTGCCGGCCATACGGAAGATTCGCACCTGGAAACCGTACACATCTCCCCGCCCGCCACGCATCCAATCCCTCGGATGCGGCTTTTGAGCCGTTTCCATGCAGAAGCAGGACGGTTTCCGCAGGTTTCATAAGGATGCTATGCAGCTATAAAATGACGCGCCGGACCGGAGCCCGACGCGCCCTGCATCATAGGGATATGCGGCCGCGGCTACTCGCGGAAGCCGTCGACGAACGGGTCCTTCACGCCGCCGGAGCGCTTGCCGGCGACGACCGCCCCCGCGCCCAGCGCGGACAGGCCGGCGGACACGGCGAGCGCGATGCTCGCGGCGTCGGCTGTGGCGGGCAGGCGCTCGGGCTCGGCGGCGTCGCCGCCCTTGGAGCCGTTCGCTTCCCGCTTCGCACCGGACCCGTCCCCGTCCTGGGAGCCGGATCCCGTGTCGGACGAGCCGCCTGAGGAGTTGCCATCGTCCGTCTTCTGCCCGTCATCGCCCGCCGCGCCGTCGGACGGGGAGCCGGTGGTGCCCGCAGCGCCGTCCTGCGTGGAGCCGCCCTGGTCGGACGAATCGGAGCCGTCGGCCTCATCGCCGCCCGACGAGGTGCCGGAACCGTCGGAGGAACCGGGGTCGCCCGTGGAGTCGCCGGCCGGGTCATCGGCCGCACCGTCGGAGGTATCGCCGCTCGCGCCGTCGGAGACGTCGCCGTTCGCGGCATCGCCGTCGGAGGAGCCGTCGTCGGATGCGGAGTCGCCGGCGGGGTCGGTCGTCCCCGTATCGCCCGCGGCGCCGCCGTCGGAGGACGGGCCGCCAGCGGATGCGGAGCCGTCGCCGGGCTCCGTCGCCCCCGCATCGCCGTCCGTCCCGCCGGCCGCATCGCCGCCGGCAGCGTCACCACCGACAGCGTCACCACCGGCCGTATCGCCGCCGGTCGCGTCGTCGTTGGCCGTATCGTCGCCGGTCGCATCGCCGCCGGTCACGGCATCGTCCCCGGGAGCCGTGCCGTCATCGGAGCCCGTCTCGGTATCGGAGCCGCTGCCGGGCTGCTCCGCCGCGGCCTCGTCCTCGCTGATATAGGAGAGGCAGGTCGCGCGCTCGCGCTCGTAGCGGGCGCGGTAGCTCGCGCCGTAGGTGTAGCCGTCGACGTTCTCCACCACGGCGTCGCACAGGGCGTTCACGAACTCGCGGTCGGTCATGTCGTCGGACAGGTTCGCCAGCTTGAAGAACCTCTGGCACCCGCCGGAACCGAAGAGGTTGCACAGGCCCCATGCGAGGCCCTTCACGCAATCGGCGCGCCCGGAGATGTCCACCCCGAAGTTGTTGCGCAGGATGCGCTCGACCGTCAGGTAGTACTCCTGGTAGGCGAAGTTGTCCTGCAGGGCGGAGAACTCGGCGGGGTCCGCGGCGTAGGCGGCGTGCCAGGCGTCCTCGGCGAGCTGGCCGATCTCGGTGAGCTGCTTGGTGGAGCTGTCGTAGGTCGCGCCGTTCTGGAGCTCGTCGCCGCGCTCGATGACCGCCGCGAACATCGAATACTTGGAGGAATCGTAGCTGTAGCAGGCCTCGATGAAGTCGAGCAGCGAGTAGCGCCGGTCGAACTGGTAGAACCCCATCGCGTTGTAGCCGTCGCCGTAGCTGAAGCCCTGGTCGTAGTTGCTCCCGCTCTCGTTCTCGGCGAAGTACCTCATCTCGCTCGAGAGGCTCTGCGGCGTGATGGACACGCGCGCGCTGCGACCGCTGAGCAGGGAGTTGAGCGACAGCGTCATGATCGTGGGCATGCCCTCGGCCGAGGGGTCCTCCACGTAGTCGTCGGCGCGGTCGTACTCCGCCGGCGCGGGCAGCTCCTCCTCGGCGGCATCGTCTCCCGTCGAGGTGCCGTCCCCGGTGGACGACCCGCTCGCGGCAGCGCCCTCCAGCGAATCGGCGCGCTCGGTGCCGGTATCGGTGCTCGCATAGGTGATGGTCGGGGTGCCGACGGTGCCGATCGCCAGCGTCAGGGCGAGTCCGGCGGCGATGGCCTGGTGCCTGGGCTCCATGGTGCCTCCTTGGTTCTGCGTCTTCCCGAGGGAAGGTGGTGCGATTGGGGTGTGTTGCGTCAGGACGCAAGAGACCCCTCCATTATGCAGAACCCGGAGCCGCTTGACAAAGGGGGTCGGTTTGTATCACAAGCCGCCGACATCGTCGCCCTCGGGCCGTCGGCTGCGCAGCTTGAAGCCGATGCCCCAGACCGTCTCGATATCGTCACGAAAAGCGCGCCGGCGCCCATCTCGGGACGCCGGCGCGCGTCGAACCTATCCGCGGGCCGCTCGGGGCAGGGCGCCCCGGGGCGCTAGCAGACCTTCTGGATCCAGCCCTCGGGACCCTCGATCTCGCCGTCCTGGATGCCGGTCAGGGTCTCGCGCAGCTTGCGCATCACGGGCCCGACCTCCTCCATGCCGCTCGCGAAGACGATCTCCTCGTCGCCGTTCACGACCTTGCCGACCGGGCTGATGACCGCCGCGGTGCCGCACATGCCGCACTCGACGAAGGCGCCGGACTCGACCTCGGAGAACGCCACCTGGCGCTTGACGACGCGCATGCCGAGCATCTCCTCGGCGACCTGCACCAGGCTGCGCCGGGTGATGGACGGCAGGATGGAGTCCGTCGCGGACTTGGGAACCACGAGCGTGCCCTCCTTGTCCACGAACAGGAAGTTGGCGCCGCCGGACTCCTCCACGTAGGTATGGGTCTGCGGGTCGAGGAACATGTTGTCGGCGAAGCCCTCGGCATGGGCCTGGACGCTGGGGTACAGGCTCATGGCGTAGTTCAGCCCCGCCTTGATGGCACCGGTGCCGTGGGGCGCGGCGCGATCGTACTCGGGCACCTTGACCGCGACGGGCTTGACGCCGCCGGAGTAGTACGGCCCCACCGGGGTCACGAGGATGCGGAACTGGTACTCGTCGGCCGGGGCGACGCCGATGACCTCGCCGGTGGCGACCATGAACGGGCGGATGTAGAGCGTGGCGCCCGACCCGAAGGGCGGCACCCAGGCCTCGTTGGCCTTGACGACCATCTTGACGGCCTCGATGAACTTGTCCTCGGGGAACGGCGGCATGACGATGCGGCGGGCGGAATCCGCCATGCGGCTCGCGTTGAGGTCGGGACGGAAGCAGACGATGTCGCCGTCCTTGGTGGTGTAGGCCTTGAGACCCTCGAAGACCTCCTGGCAGTAGTGGAAGATGCCCGCGCACTCGGACAGGGTGAGCGAGTGGTCGGTCGTGAGGCCGCCCTCCTCCCACGCGCCGTCGCGATAGGTGCACACGTAGCTGTAGTCCGTGGGACGATAGGCGAACCCGAGGCTGCCCCAATCGATATCCTTCTTCTCAACCGCCATGGGATGCTCCTTCTTCTCCGCATAGATGACGAGGTGGCATGTGGGCGCGATGCGGCGCGACGCCCCGCGGGAGGGGCGCCGCGCCGTGCGCGTGAGATTGATTCTACTCCCGCGCACGGTGCCCGGCGCGGTTTTTCTTTACGCCGCTAAAGCTTAACGTGGATGACGGCGCGCTCCGGGCGCCCGACATGCGCGGGCGGGCCGCGGGGGCCTCCGTTGTTTCAGGATGAGGGCGAGGGCCGATAAACCCTAGTATTTCGCTATACTTAACGCATCGCGAGGCTGAGGGAGGGCTCGATGGGCTTCATCACCACCATCAAAGAGGATATCGCCGCGGTCCGGGCCAACGACCCCGCCGCGCAGAACGGCCTGGTCATCTTCCTGTCCTACCCCGGCCTCCATGCGAAGTGGGCGCACACGCCCGAGCACTGGCTGTGGAACCACCGGATGCGCGGTCTCGCCCGCGTGATGTCCCAGGTCACCCGTTTCTTCACCGGCGTCGAGATCCACCCCGCCGCGCAGATCGGGCGGCGGCTGTTCATCGACCACGCGATGGGGGTCGTCATCGGCGAGACCACCGTCATCGGCGACAACTGCACCCTCTACCAGGGTGTCACCTTGGGCGGCACGGGCAACGAGACGGGCAAGCGCCACCCCACGCTGGGGGACAACGTCACCGTCGGCAGCGGGGCCAAGGTGCTCGGCAACATCCATATCGGCGACAACGTGCGCATCGGCGGCAACTCCGTGGTCGTGAAGGACGTGCCGCCCGATTCGACCGTGGTGGGCGTCCCCGGGCGCGTCGTGCGGCGCAACGGGTGCCGCGTCATGAACGCGACCTTCGACGCCAAGCGCCATCGCGAGAACATGCCCGACCCCGTCCAGGAGGCGTCGATGGCGAACCGCGAGTGCATCGCGGAGAACGCGCGGCGCATCCGCACGCTGGAGCAGCAGGTGGCCGAGCTGACCGAGCTCGTCCACGTGCTCACATCGGATTCAAAGGGCTAGGAAGGCGCCGTTACGGAGGCGCCGATACGGCTCCCCGGGCCCGTCGGCGCTGCCGGGGCTACTCGCCGTCGCGCGTGCCCTCGGAGGAGCCGCGCCCCTCGCGCACGGCGGGCAGCACGCGCTTGACGACCCAGAACGCCACCACGATGACGGCGATGACGATCAGGACGACCTTGACGATGTCGGAGAAGCCCTCGACCTGCGCGGTCACGGTCTCCCAGGCGCCGCCGGCGGCGTACCCCAGGCTGCACAGGACGGTGTTCCACACCGCCGAGCCGATCAGCGTGTAGAGGCTGAAGCGTGCCAGGTTCATCTTGGCCGTGCCCGCGGGGATGGAGATGAGGCTGCGCACCACCGGGATGCAGCGGCACAGCAGCACCGTGATCTGCCCGCGCCGGTCGAACCAGCCGATCGCCTTGGAGACGTCGCCGGAATGGAAGCCCAGAAGGCGCATGGGGCGGGTGTCGAAGAACGACTCGAGGCGGTCCTGGGACAGCAGCCTGCCGATACCGTAGAGGACGAAGGCGCCCGTCACCGAGCCGACCGTCGCCGCGACGATCACCAGGGGGAGCTCCATGCTCGTCTGGATGACCAGGAAGCCCGACAGGGGCAGGATGAGCTCGCTCGGAATGGGCGGGAAGACGTTCTCCAGGAAGATGAGCCCGAACACCGCGAGGTATCCGAAGCTGCTGATGAAGGAAAAAAACGCCTCTTGCATGGGGGCCTCTCTCGTCACGCCGCGCCACCGGGGCCCGGTCGCGCCGACCGCGCGCCGACCCGGTGGGAACCACATCGAACGCGGCTGATGGTACTCAAGGCGCCGACGGGGCGCGGGCCCGTCCGCCGAAAACCGAATACCGCCGACAGAAACTACAGGAAACCACGACGCGACGGCGCATCGGCCGGCAGGCGGGCGCGATATGGTGACGGGCAGGACGCCCCCGCGCCATGACGCCGCGGCGCCCCCGCCCGCCGGAAAAGGCCCCCGTGCGGAGCCGAGCCGCCTGGGCACGCAAGCGGCTCGACCCCGCACGGGGGCCTCTTGAAACGGTTCGCGGACTTCAGCCGGTGCAGCCGGCCTCCGGCGCAGCCCTACTGCCAGTCCGCGGGGAACACCGTGTACACGTACTTGGCGTGGTCGGGCGTCTGGAAGTGGATGTGGCTGCCCTTGGGGATGTAGATGATCTCGCCGGGGGCGGCGGACACGACGCGCCCGTCGATCTCGATCTCCAGCGTACCCTCGAGCACGATGTCGTACTCGTCGTAAGTGAGCGTCCACTCGAACGACGCGGCATCCTTGAGCTCCATGATGCCGCAGCCCATACGGGGCGCCTCCTCCAGGGTGGTCACGTCGGCGAGCAGCACGTCGGAGCGGCCCTCGAACGGCTCGAGGGCGACCCGGGACGTCTTGATGCCGATAATCCCGCTCGGGTCGACATGCTTGTAGGGCGCGTCCGACGCGCACGCCTCGAGCGTCGCGCGGACGACGTTCTCGACGAGCGACTTCAGAACGTCCTGGCTCATTTCCATGGGAATCACCTTTCCTGTCTCGATGGGGCGCGTCGCGCGGGGGCCTCACGCCGGGCGGCGTCCCCGCCGCGCCCGCGTCGGGGACGGGCGCGCGGCGGATGCGGCACCCGGCCGCCGCGGGCTAGCAGATGGCGCGGTACAGCTCCGCGATCTGCTCCGGGGAGGCGCTCACCGGGTTGGTGGGCATGCAGCGGTCCTTCTGCGCGTTGGCGACCATGACGTCGACCTTCTCGCGGGCGAGCGCGCGGCGCTCCTCGTCCTCGATGGCCGGCGCGACGTGCACGGCGCGCATCAGCTGCTCGATCTTTCGGACGAGGCCCTCGACCGCCACGGCGTCGGTATGGCAGCAGCACCCCACGCGCGCGGCGATGCGGGCGTAGCGGGCGCACACCGCGGGGTCCTTCGCGTTGAAGCGGATGACATGGGGCAGCAGCAGCGCGTTGCAGCGGCCGTGCGGCAGATGGACCTGCGCCCCCAGCGCGTGCACCATGGCATGGCACAGGCCGAGGCCGGCGTTGTTGAAGGCCACGCCCGCCATGCAGGAGGCGTTGTGCATGCGCTCGCGCGCCGCGATGTCGTCCCCGTGCCCCACGACGTGCTCCAGGCACTCGAACACCACGGCGGCGGCCTTCTCGGCGAGCGCGTCGGACATGTCGGTCGCATCGGTGGCGACGTAGGCCTCGAGCGCGTGCGTCAGCACGTCGAGCCCGGTGTCCGCCGTCACCGTGGGCGGGACGGTGCGGGTGAGCTCGGGGTCCAGGATCGCGTGGTCGGGCAGGAGCTCGTCCGAGACGATCGGGTACTTGACGCCCGCCTCGGGGTCGGAGATGACCGAGAAGCTCGTCACCTCGGAACCGGTGCCGCTCGTGGTGGGAACGGCGACGAACAGCGGACGGTCGACCTGGGCCGTGCGCGTGTAGATGTAGCTCGCCGCCTTGGCGGTGTCGATGGCCGAGCCGCCGCCGAGCGCGACCACGCAGGTGGGGCGCACCTCCATGAACAGCGACACGCAGGCGCTCACCACGTCGACTGTGGGGTCGGGCACCACGCGGTCGAACAGCTCCCAGGTGCAGCCGATCGAATCCAAGCGGTCGGTGACCTGGTGTGAGGCGCCCGACTTCGCCATGAACGGGTCGCACACGACCGCCGCGCGGTCGCACGACAGCTCGAGCAGCTTGTCCAGCGCGCCCGCACCGCTTGCGATCTGCGCCCCTAAAACGAACGTGTCCATCGTCTACTCCTCCGAAAGACCGATGTAGGCCTTGACGTCGTCGACGCCGCGGCGATCCTTGTTGCTGATATAGAAGATCCGGTCGCACCCGGCCAGCTCGAGCTTCTCGCGCGCCTGCTCGATGGCCTCCTCGCTCTCCGCGATGTCGACCTTGCTCACCAGGCCCACCGTGGGCTTGCCGAACATCGTGGCGAAGCCCGGGGCGAACATGCACGTGTCGTCCGTGCAGTCCTGCACGAGCACGATGACCTCGGCGTCGGCGGTGGTGAAGCCGCCGGGGACCGGGGTGCCGGTGCCGGGGGCGCAGGCGGGATCGAGGTAGTCGATGTCGAAGGTCAGGAAGGCCTTGGCGTCTCCCACGCGCTCGATGATGCGCTCGATGACGGCCTCGTTACCGATCTTGTGGTGCTCGTCGGCCTTGATGGCGGCGTAGCCCAGATCGGAGGAGCGGGTGAGGTCCTCGGGGCCGTAGAGGCCCTCGCGGATGCCGACCTAGATGGACTTGGAGGTGTCGACCAGGCCCTCCTTGGCGGCATGGTAGAACGGGGTGCCGTGGGTGTAGTCCTTGCCGAAGTACTTGTCGATGGTGTCGTAGTGCGCGTCGAAGTGGATGAGGGCGACGGGGCCGTTGACCTCGGCGCAGGCGCGCAGCTCGGGCAGGGTCACGGAGTGGTCGCCGCCCATGGCGACGGGGACGACGCCCTTTTGGAAGATGGGCAGCATGCCCTTCTTGATGACGTCGAAGGAGTCCTCGACGTAGCCGGGGACGGAGCCCAGGTCGCCGTAGTCGACGCCGGAGCACTCCTCGAAGATGTCGACGCCCAGCGGGCCGCTGTACGGCTTGGCGGCGAGGGCGGACATCTCACGGATGGAGGCCGGTCCCTGACGGCAGCCGACGCGGAAGGTCGCGCAGGTGTCGAAGGGGATGCCGAGGACGGCGAAGTCGACATCGTCGAGCACGGACTCGTCCTCGACGAGCTCCATGCGCATGAAGGTCTTGACGCCGGAGAAGCGCGGAGACATGAGAGAGTTCTTAGGCTTGTAATGCTTGGACACGACCATCACTCTTTTCAGTGCTCGTGAGCGCGTGAGCGCTCGTCCGTCTCGATCCGCTGCGCGCACCGGTACCCGCGGGGCGCGGACCCCGAGGCGCCGCTGTGTCTGCGCGCGGCCGATCGCTTCTGCAGCGCGGAGCCCCTTCCGCGCTGACCACAGCTTCGATGCTTGTGCTACACAAAGGTCAAATCCGCCCTCCGTGAACGGACGGTATTCGCCCGTAAACGGAAAAGGCGCAGGTCAGAGCCGTATGCCGACGACGGCGCGATGGCGAGCGGCCGGTGACGGGCCGCGGGCGGCGACCCGGTTGACGGGATCGCGAGCGTGCACTAGGGTACGGGCACATCGCCACCGGGTTGTAAGAAACCTGTCAGGTTTCGGTTACCCGTCTGCGACCCGAGCCCCACGCCCCACCGTAAGCCATACAATGCGGATGCCGCCCGCCCTTTCCCGGACGGGCGCGTTCGCTGCGGAAAGGAGCCGAAGGCGCCATGTCGCGTATCCCGATCGTCGATTGCCACACGCACACCAGCTTCTCCGACGGGGAGTCGACGTTCACGGAGGTGCTGACCGCAGCCGCGGCGAACGACTGCCGCGTGCTCGCCTTCACCGACCACCTCACCCTCCCCGTCTCCATGGACCCGGAGGGGGACGCCATGGTGAGCGAGGCCGACCTCCCCGCGCGCCGGCGCGCCTTCGAGGAGGCGTGCGAGCTCGCCGCCGAAATCGCCCCGAACATGGAGCTGGTGTACGGCTTCGAGTGCGACTGGTACCGCGGGTGCGAGGACAACGTGCGCCGCTGGAGCGAGGGCGCCGTCATCCGCCTGGGCAGCGTCCATTGGATCGGCGACCCCGGCGACATCCGCGCCGGATCGACCGGCATGGTGCCCGAGGGCAGCGTCGAGCCGGCGGGGACCCCCGGCACCGGCTGCGGGTGGATCGACAACAAGGACGACCTCCATCTGTGGGACGAGCTCGGCCCCGACGAGGTGTGGCGCCGCTACGTGGACGACTGGTGCCGCGCATGCGAGAGCCCGCTCGATTTCGACGTCATGGCCCACCCCGATCTCGCCATGCGCTTCGCCAACGAGGGCTACGCGCCCACGGGGGACCTGCCCCCGCTGTGGGACCGCATGGTCGAGTGCGCCCACGACACCGGCCGACGCATCGAGGTCTCCACGGGCGGCAAGCGCAAGCGCGTCCTCGACTACTACCCCACCCGCAGGCTGCTCGAGCGCTTCTGCCGCGCGGGGGTGCCCATCACCTTCGGGTCCGACGCGCACCGTCAGAGCCATGTGTGCTGGGGCATCCTCGAGGCCCAGGCGTTCGCGCACGAGTGCGGCTACCGCACGTTCGACATCCCGCGCGCCGACGGCAGCTGGCACCGGGTCCCCCTGGGCCAGAACTGGCAGCTGGCGGCCCCGGCCCCCGCACGCTGAGCGGACCCGCCGAGGGGCTGGTTGGGGACGGGTTCGTTTCAACCCATCAGCGCGCGTTCCGGAGGGGTCGCCCGCCGCAGGGGGTCGGTGCGATGGCGTATACTTCGCAGAGGTATCACGCACCCACCGTCGGCTGCGCCGACGTGCAAAGGAGGCCCTATGGCAAGCATCAGCGTCGACTACTACTCCTCCTCGCTCATGCGCACCACCACGCTGAACGTCATCCTCCCCTTCGACAACCCCGACGACGCCTGGGCCGTCGACGCCGCGCTGCGCCGCGACCCGCATACCTGGGAGGCAGCCCCCTACCCGCCCCGGACCGCCCCGCTGCGCACGCTCATCCTGCTCCACGGCATCAACGGCAACCACACCGACATCATCTCGGAGACGCGCATCACCAAGTGGGCCTCCGAGCACCGGATCGCCGTCGTCATGCCCTCGGGCTACAACGCCTTCTATATCGACAGCCCCGAGACCCACAACTACTTCGGCCGCTTCGTGGGCCTGGAGCTGCCCCATGTCGTGCGCCGCATGTTCCCGCTGTCCGAGCGCCGCGAGGACATGTTCATCGGCGGCATCTCCATGGGCGCCTACGGCGCGCTGCGCAACGGCTTCAAGTACGCCGAGAACTTCGGCGCGATCATCGCGCTGTCCTCGGCCATGATCATCGACAACTTCGACGCCCTGATCCGCGACGAGCCGTTCTTCCTGTCCCGTCCGTTCCTGGAGGCGATCTTCGGCGACCTGGACCGCGTGGTCGATTCCGACAAGGACCCCGCGCGCCTCGCCGCCGACGTGGTCTACTGCGACCGCCCGCGCCCGCGCGTGTTCATGGCCTGGGGGAGCCAGGACCCGCTCGCCCAGCCCAACCGCGTGCTGGCGGCGCGCCTGCGCGGCACGGGCATCGAGGTCGAGCAGCGCGAGATGGCCGGGGGCCACGACTGGGACTTCTGGAACGCCGCGCTTCCGCAGGCGCTCGACTGGCTGCCGCGCGGGTAGCGGGACGCGCGCCCGCCGCCGACCCGGGCCGTCCGGTCGCCCCGCGGTCGCCGGCCCCGGCGCCAGCCCGTTCGCCCGCTCGGACGAGGCGGACGAGACGGCCTTCCCGGACGCATCGGCCCCGCCGGTCGATGCGTCGGCGACGGCCGACCCCCCGTCCGCCCGCTTTCGGGTATAACTTGAAGATGCGCCTGCACATGCGGCGATGAGCCGCATCCAACCGTGCCCAGAGGGGGAAATCTGCAATGGCACTGCTCAAGGTCGATTTCTACTCCAACTACCTCCAGCGCAACGTGGTCCTCACCGCGGTCGTCCCCGTGGACAAGATGGACGGCAGCAAGCGCGCCAAGCGCCGGCAGGGCCCGTACCGCACCGTGTACCTCCTGCACGGCCTGTTCGGCCGCGACTACGACTGGATCGACAAGACCCATGTGGTCGAGACGGCGGAGGCGCGCGACGTCGCGGTCATCATGCCGTCGGGCGAGGACGGCCTGTACCTCAACAAACCCGAGATCAATGAGTGGCATGGCAAGTTCATCAGCGAGGAGCTGGTCGACGTCACGCGCCACCTGCTCCCGCTGTCGCGCAAGCGCGAGGACACCGCGCTCGCCGGCATCTCCATCGGCGCGTACACCGCCCTCATCAACGGGCTGCTCCGGCCGGACCGCTTCGGGTCCATCATCGCCCTGTCCGGCGCCTTCATGCGCGACCGCGTCCTCGAGGCCGTGGAGTCCCACTCGCCGCGCAAGCGCAAGTACTACGAGCGGTGGTTCGGCAACCTGGACACCGTGATCGGCTCCGAGAAGGACTACGTGACCCTCATCGACCGCTTCAAGCAGGACCCCGAACTGCCAAAGCCCAGGTTCTACGGCGCATGCGGCGAGCACGACAACCTGTGCGGCAACAACCGCGAGGTCGTGGGGCTGCTCAAGGAGGCCGGGTTCGACGTGACCTACTGGGAGCCCGAGATCGGGAGTCACGAGTGGCCGTTCTGGAACGCCTGGATCGACTGCGCGCTCGACTGGTACGCGCCGGGCGAGATGAAGCCGTCTTCGGCGAATGTGGACTACACCGGGATCACCAGCCTGCGCCCGCCCGACGAGGGCAAGTTCGTACTCAAGGACAACGACTGACCGAGGGCGGGGACATGGGAAAATAGGGACAGGTGATTTTTTCCCCCGCCCATCGGGCGATTGGGAAAAAATCACCTGTCCCTATTTTCCCATGTCCCCGATGACCCGCCACGAAACAAAGGAGCCGCCATGCCCGCGCGCACCCTCGTCATCATCGCCCACCCCGACCTCTCCGGCGCGAGCCGGGTGAACAGGCGCTGGGCAGCCGAGCTCGACCGCTTCCCCGACGAGTTCGACGTTCGCGACCTGTACGCCCTGTACCCCGACGGCGTCCTGGACGAGGCCGCGGTCGCCGCGGAGCGGGCCGCCCTCGAGGAGCACGACCTGATTGTGTTCCAGTTCCCCGTGTACTGGTACAGCGCGCCCGCCCTGCTGCGCACGTGGACCGACGAGGTCTACGGGTTCGGATGGGCCTACGGCGGCGAGCAGGCCGCCCCCGGCGAACCGGGGCGCAAGCTCGCCGGGAAGCGCTTCGCGGTGGCCATGTGCGCCGGCGACATCGAGGCCAACTACCGCGCCGAGGGCACCGTGGGGTTCACCCCGAGCGAGGTCATCATCCCCTTCCGCGCCACCGCCAACTACGTGGGAGCGTCCTGCGAACCCGAGCCGTTCACCCTGTTCGGCACGGAGGGCGACCTCTCAGACGGGGAGCTCGAGCGGAGCGCCTCGTCCTACATCTCCTGGCTGCGCGCGCTGTGACCCGCGGCGCGGCCCGCATCGGCGGCCGACGCGACGGATGACGGCAGATAGGACGCGCCCGGGCGCATCATGGCGCCCGGGCGCGTCCCCGTATCGGCATATGCCGCGCTCAGCCCCTACATGAACTGCGAGTTGTACAGCGCCGCGTAGGCGCCGCCCTCCTCGAGCAGCTCGGCATGGGTCCCCTGCTCGATGATGGTGCCCGCGCTCATGACCAGGATGAGGTCCGCGTCCACGATAGTCGAGAGGCGGTGCGCGATCACGAAGCTCGTGCGCCCGGCGGTCAGGTTCTCCATCGCGCGCACGATGGCGTGCTCGGTGCGCGTGTCCACGCTCGAGGTCGCCTCGTCCAGGATGAGGATCTTAGGATCCGTGAGGATCACCCGCGCGATGGTGAGCAGCTGGCGCTGGCCCTGGCTGATGTTCTCGGCATCGTTCGCCACGTGCGTGTCGTACCCGGCCGGCATCGTGCGGACGAAGAAGTCCACATGCGCCATCTTGGCCGCGCGCACAATCTCCTCGCGCGTGGCATCCGGCTTGCCGTAGGCGATGTTCTCCGCGATGGTCCCGTCGAACAGCCAGGCGTCCTGCAGCACCATGCCGAAATTGCGCCGGAGCTCGGCCCGGCTCATGGCGTGGGTGTCCACGCCGTCCAGCGCGATGCGGCCGCCGTTCACCTCGTAGAACCTCATGAGCAGGTTGATGAGGGTCGTCTTGCCCGCGCCCGTCGCGCCGACGATGGCGATCTTCTGCCCGGGCTCGGCGGTGAACGAGACGTCGTGCATGAGCAGCTTGTCCGGCCGATAGCCGAAGCGCACGTGCTCGAACGACACCCGGCCGCGCACCGGCTCGGGCACATGGAGGGCGAGTTCCGGAGCGGGATCGGGCTCGACCTCGGGCTCGTCCAGGATGTCGAAGACGCGCTCGACGCTCGCCAGCGCACTCTGCAGGGTGTTCACCGTCATCGACATCTGCGTCATGGGCTCGCTCGCCTGCATGATGTACTGGAAGAACGCCTGGAAGGTGCCCACGGTGAGGCGCCCCGCGACGAGCATCCCGCAGCCGATGACTGCGATGATCACCTGGGCCAGACGCCCGACGAAGCGGATGGCGGGGCCCGCGGCGTTGGTGAGGAAGTCGGCCTTCCAGCTCGCCTCGGCGAGCTTGTCGGCGAGGCCGTGGATCTCACCGGAGCTCGCCCGCTCGCGGTTGAACGCCCGGATGATCACGCGGCCGCTGTAGGCCTCCTCGACCGCGCCGGTCAGATGGCCCACCCACGCCTGGCGCGCCGCCGCGAGCGCCAGGGTCTTGCGCGCCGCGACCTTCGTCAGCCAGATGGAGACCGCGGAGAACGCCAGGAAGATGCAGGCCAGAAGCGGGCTGTAGACGAACATCATCACGATGGCGCCCACCACGCTGCCCACCGCGGTGAACAGGCGCAGAAGACCCGTCTGCAGCACCTCGGACATCTTGTCGAGGTCGTTGGTGGCGCGGCTCACGATCTCGCCGGGCTTGTGCGCGTCGAAGAACGCGAGCGGGAGGCGGTTGAGCTTGCGCGCGATCCGGTTGCGCAGCGCGAGGTTCAGCCGCTCCGCGAAGCCCGCCATGGTGAAGGTCTGCGTGGCGTAGAAGACGAAGGCCGCCGACCAGATCCCCAGGTAGACGAGGATCTCGCGGCCGCCGTGCCCCCAGTCGACCACGAAGGGCCGGCCCTCGGCGAAGGCCTGCTGGATGTCGGCCCACAGCACGTCGATGACGCGCGCCGAGAACGCGGGCGCCGCCACGCTGAACCCGGTGTAGAACACCACCGAGACCAGCACGATGGCGAAGCGCCAGCGCTGCCCCGCCGCCTCGCTCCACAGCCGGCGCACCGTGGCCGCGGCGTCGCGCGGGACCTCGGACTCGGGGGCGTCGGACTCGGGGGAGCCCGGATCGGCCGGGACTGCGTCGGGCCTCTCGGGGGCGGTCGCGGCGCCGGTCAGGGGCGCGCGCTCGTCGCCGCGGACGTCCTGCGCGCCCTGCATGCGCTCCCTATCGGCTGCCGGCATCGCGTCCGCCTCCCTTCATCTGCGAGTCCGCGATCGCGCGGTAGACCTCGCAGGTCTCCATGAGCTCGTCGTGGGTGCCCAGACCCTCGACCACGCCGTCCTTGAGCACGACGATCTGGTCGGCGTGCAGGATGGTCGAGATGCGCTGGGCGATGATCAGCACCGCCGCGTCCCGTGTCTCGGGCCGCAGCGCGCGGCGCAGGGCCGCATCGGTCTTGAAGTCGAGCGCCGAGAAGCTGTCGTCGAAGATGTACAGGTCCGCGCGCTTCATGAGGGCGCGCGCGATCGACAGGCGCTGGCGCTGGCCGCCGGAGAAGTTCGTGCCGCCCTGCGAGACCTTGGCTTGGAGCCTGCCCGGCAGCTCGTAGACGAAGTGCCCCTGGGCGACGTCGAGCGCATGGCGCATCTCCGCCTCGCCCGCGCCCTCGTTGCCGAAGCGCAGGTTGCTCGCCACCGTGCCCGAGAACAGCCAGGCCTTCTGGGGCACGTAGGCGATCCGCGCCCGCAGGTCCTCCTGGCTCATGTCCCGGATGTCCTCGCCGCAGAAGCGCACCGCGCCGTCCGTCACATCGTGGAAGCGCAGCAGCAGCTTGGCGACGGTCGACTTGCCCGACCCCGTGGAGCCGATGATCGCGGTCGTCTGGCCCCGTCGGCAGGCGAAGTGCAGGTCGTGCAAGGTGTCCTCGTCCGCGTCGGGGAACCGGAAGGTCGCATGGTCGAACTCCGCCACGGCCTCCCCCGCTTCGGCGGCACCGGCACCTCCCGCGGCGCCGCGCCTCTCCGTCGCGGCCCCCGCCGCGCCGCCCTGCGGGTCGCGGATCTCCGGCTCGAGGTCGATGACGGCCGCCGCGCGGTCCAGGCACGCCTTCGCGCGCGGCAGGGTGAGCACCACCATCTGGGCCGCCATGATGTAGAACAGGATGAGCATCGCGTACTCGAGCACCGCCGAGATGCTCGCGATCTCCATGGCGTGCGCGCCCACGCGGTCGCCGCCGAGCCACAGCACCGCGACCTCGGTGAAGTTCATGAGCAGGAAGCTCGCCGCATCCACGCCGGCGAACATCATGTTCACCTTGATGGCCGAGTCGGCGTAGTTCGAGAACACCTCGTCCAGCCGGCGCTCCTCGCGGCGCTCCTTGGTGAAGGCCCGGATCACGCGCACGCCGATGATGCTCTCGCGCAGCACCACGTTCATGCGGTCGATGAGCCCCTGCAGCCGCATGAAGATGGGCGCCGCGTTCTTGATGGTCACGGCGGCGATGACGAGCACCACCACGGTCACCGCAGCGAGCAGCAGGCCCATCTGGATATCGATCATGCAGGCCATGATGATGCCGACCACGCACAGGAACGGCAGGGGCAGCACCATCTGGATCGTGGCGATGATGGACTGCTGGATCACGTTGATGTCGTTCAGCGAACGCGTGATCATGGACCCGGTGCCGAAGCGCTCGAAATCCCCTCCGGAGAACGCGAGGGAGCTGTCGTAGATGGCGCAGCGGATGTCGCGCGCGACGTTGGCGGCGAGGCGCGCGGCCAGGAAGGCGCCGGTCAGCGCGCCGCCGCTCGCGAGCATGGAGGCGCCGAGCATGAGCGCGCCGCCGCTCACGATATGGTCGAGGCTGCCGCTCGCGATACCGGTGTTCACCATGTTGGCGAGCATCGTCGGTACGAGCAGCGTGCCCGTGTTGTCGATGAGGAGCACCAGCAGCGTGACGGCCACCAGCGCCCGATGCGGTTTGAGGAACCTCCAGAGCAGCTTCATGCTGACGTCCCTTCACATGGGTTCGCGCGGTCGTTATGGCAGGGGGGGGTGCGGCGCGGTGCCGCGGGGCGGGTCAGCGCCCGGGGTCGATATGCGCCGAGACCGGGGAGCCGGGGCCCGCCGTCGGGCCGTCCTCCTCCGGCAGGGCCTCCATGCGCTCGAGCTCGGCGGAGAGCGCCCGGGTGTAGGCGCGCGCGACCCGCAGGATGGCGGCGCGGTCGGCGGGGGCGAGCGAGCAGAACGCGCGGCGCTCGGCATCCTGGGCGGGCACGATGTAGCGCTCGGCGAACGAACGGCCCGCTGCCGTGAACGCCGCGGTCTTGTTCCGCCGGCTGCCCTCCGCATAGGAGAGCTCGATCAGACCGCGCGCCTCGAGCGACTTGATCGCCGAGTTGATGGTCTGCTTGCTGTACGCCCACGAGCTGGTGAGGTCGGCGAGGGCGATGGGGCCGTCGGCGCGCTCGATGTCGTACATCATCCAGTAGGCGCAGTTGGACAGGCCGCATCGTCGGGCGAAGCCGTAGTAGATGCGGTCCGCCTCGAGGTAGAGGCAGTCGAGCTCCCTGGGGTCGCTCGGCGCGGACCCCGCATCCGGAAAGGACGGCTCGCGGGCCGTCGCGGAATCGCCGGTCGCATGCTGACGCTCGGGCTCCATGGGCACCGCCTTCCTCGATATCGCGTGACTGTGCCGCCATGGTAGTCCGATATCGGATATACGTCAACACGGGGCGCGGGGGGTCTTTCGGGCCTCCGCCGGACGTCCATGCCGCGTGGGCGCGCAGAAAAAACGCCCGCCGCCGCGAACGGGTCGCGACGGCGGGCGACGGGGGAAGGTCGCGCATGCGCGGCTAGAGCTCCCAACCCTCCTGGAGCGACTCGTAGAAGGTCGCGGAATCGCACAGGTCGTGCAGGCTCTTGCCATCGCGCCACGGGAGCTCGGCGAGCTCGGACAGCGTGGTGACCAGTTCGGAGCAGTCGGTGAAACGGCCCTTGCCGTTCAGCTTCGAGCAATCCTGGACGCGCCAGTAGCCGTCGGTATGGGTCACGTAGTACTGGTCGCCGTCGACGTCCATAAACACGCGGGTCTTGGAACGCAGGTAGTTGAGGAGTTCCTCGAAGCTCAGGGATATCGTCTCGTCAGCTTTCAGTCCCATGGCGGTCTCCTAGCTGTCGGGCGCCGAAGCGGCGCGTTGGCCTTGCAGATACCCCCAGTAAACCCGTCCGGCGCGCTTCCCATACGGTCAAATCAGCGGGCGGGGCCAAACGCTAGAGCAACGGCCGTTCTGCACGTTTTGGACACATGGTTCACGGCGGACGGCATGGCGGGCGGTGACGGACAGGGCCGCCCCGGCGCCGTCACGCGTCCTTCGACCCGAACGCATCCATCAGCAGCGCGACGATCCCGCAGACCAGACCGCCCACGGGCCACGCGAGCCAGAACCACATGGCGCTCGTCCCCGCGGGGTCGAAATCGGACGGGTCGGGCGAGGTCAGAACCGGGGCGAACAGGAGCCCGAGGCCGACGATGGTCGCGACGATCATGATGGCGCCGCAGATGGCGCCCACCTTCTTGCCCGACCGCTTACGCTCCATCAGGGCCTGCTTCACCTCGTCGTCGACCTGCGCGCTGACGATGTCCTCGATCTCGAGGTCGTCCGCGATCTCGCGGTTGCGCTCGCCGATGTTGGTCCGCCCCAGAAGCATGCCGAAGTGGACGATCGACCACACGCCCGCCGCCACGAGCATCATGAGGATGAGCATGCCGAGGCGGGCGTAATCGGTCCTGTCCGTCGCGACCAGGGCGATGACGCCCAGGAAGATGTCCGCGATGCCGATGATGCAGCCGCGCGCCATGCCCCGGCGCGCCTCCAGGCGGTCCTCCTCGGTGTAGAAATCCTCGATGTAGGGATGCGCGCGGTTGAAGGCCGTGTACTCCATGCCCGCCGGGATGAGGAACGCCAAGCCCGCGAGCACGCCGACGAGGATGCACAGGAGCATCAGGGCGTCCGCGTCGCCTCCCGGGACGAGCGCGCCGGCACCCTCGAGGGCGAGCCCCACGCCGGAGCCCGCGATGATGCAGGCGATGCCCGTGGGGACCTGCCAGGCGAGCTTGCGATGGCGCTCGTCGTAGCCGCACACATCGGTCGGCGGGCCGGCGGGGACCGACGCGGCGGGCTCCGCGGCGCGCGCGGTGAGGTCCCCGGTCACGAGGTCGTCGAGCGTGCAGCCGAAGATCTGGCAGATCTTGATGAGCTTGTCCATCTCCGGATAGCTCTTCTCGGCCTCCCACTTGGTCACGGACTGGCGGGAGACGCCGAGCAGCATGGCGAGCTGCTCCTGGGTCATGTTGCGTGTGGAGCGGAGGTGCTGGAGGTTGTCGCGGAAGCTCATGGTCGGGCCTTTCGATCGGATCGGCGCCTGCGGGCCGCTCGGGTTCCGACCCTCCCCGGTAGTATACGGGTTCGCATGGGGGTGGCTCCCTGCCCGCAGACGCTTCTGTTCAGCTGCTTGCCGGCACCGTCCACTCTACGGGCGCGCCGGCACCGGTTCCACCAACCGCAGGGCTGCATTTTGCCCGGAATCCCGGCAACCGGAAGGCGCCTTCCGGTTGCTTTCCGCAGGTAGACGCCCTATCACCTCAGACGGGGCAGACCGGGTGCCGTGACGGGCGGGGCGTGCGGCGATCGACGGCGGCAGATGGGACGGCCCCCGCTGCCGCGCCGCCGCGCGCCGCCATGCCGTCGCGGCCGCGACCTCGCCGCCGCGGCCCTAGAACTCCTCGATGACCTCGTTCTCGCTCCGCGACGCGGGTGTCAGCCAATCGCTGTCCGGCCGGCAGACCAGGCGCGCGTCCTGATACGCCTGCCGCATGGTGAGGATCGTCTGCCCGATGTAGTTCTGCGACCGCACGCGCTCGACGACGAGCGCGACATCGGCCTGGCCCTCGCGCAGCAGGCAGATGGGGAGCAGCAGGCTCATCTTGTTCTTGCGCGGGTAGTACATGGGGATCGCCGTCTTGTAGTTCCAGCGCACCCGGGCGAGCGCGCGGTCCACGGCGCTCTTGAACCGGTTGTTGAGCGCGTCGTAGGCGTCGTCGTCCTCGTCGAGCACCGTGCGCAGGCGGCGGTACGCCTCGGCCCTCCCCTCGCGGTCCTGCCCCGACGCCTCGATGCGGTCGATGATCTCCACGCCCTCGTCGTTGTAGCGCAGGCCGCCGCGCAGGAACTTGAGCGGCAGGCGGTCGATGTTGTCGATCAGGAAGTGCCGGTGGCTGATGGTGAGCGAGCGCCTCAGGTCGTACAGCAGGTCGCGCGGGTCGTCGAAGAACGACGGGGCTCGGGCAGCCGGGCGAAGGCGTCGACGAGCAGCTTGCCGTAGTACCCCTCCGCGGCGACGCAGAAGGAGGCGAACTTCCACGGCTGCTTCCCCGCGAACGTGTTGCGCTCGAACACCGCGTACACGTCATCGTAGCGGCGGTCGACGAGGTTGGTGTTGAGGGCCGCGAACTGCCCGTCCGACGACTCGAGCACCTTTCCCTCCTGCTTCAGGCGGTAGAAGATCGTGGTGATGAAGCTCTTCAGGATGGGGTGGCGGTGCGCGGCGCCGCGGATGACCACGTCCCCGCCCCAGTCCTCATCGAGGGCCTTCGCCGCCAGCCCGTCGAGGAACTGGTCCCAGGTGCCGAGGTAGGCGAACTCCTCGAGCGCGCGGGAGGGCGATGCGGAGGCGACCGAGCGGACCTCCGAATCGATGTAGTTGACGTACCACGGCTTCGAGAGGTCGCGGCTGCTGCGGCGCAGGTTCACCTCGACGGGCGTGATGCCGTCGGCCCGCATGAAGGGCAGGGGGAATATGACCTTGCCGCCGAACGTGCGCAGCGCGGACGCCTCCCAGGCAGCGGCCCACGCGTCCTCGAGCAGCCTGTCGAGGTCGGTGCCCTCGGGCGCGACCGGTGCCAGATAGCTCCTGCTCGTGTTGGGGAAGGAGGCGAAGGCGAAGAACTCGGGGCCGAGCTCGGCGCGTTGCTCGTCGGAGAGCGGCGCCCGCACGTAGTCGGGCAGCTCGAGGGCGCGACGGACGGCGGGGGCGAAGTCGAGCCCTGCGGCGTCCGCGGCCGGTTCGGGTCCCGGCGCGGGAGCCGGGGCCGGGGTGGGGTCGGGCTCCGGCGCGGAAACGGGATCCGGGGTCGGCGCGGAGTCCACGGGACCGCCCGCCCATCCCGGCATACGGTGCACGAGAACCTCCACGTTGGTGGCCGTCTCGCTCGTCCTGATGACCCTGAGCTCGAGGAAGCCTCCGTTCTCGACGGACATCCGCTCGAGGAACGGCCGCGCCTTCGCGAAGCCGTACTCCTTGTTCTCGATCCCGTTCTTCTTGAGCAGCGCGTTCACATGGGCGAGCAGCGCCGGGGCATCGAAGCCGTACGCATCGGCCAGCAGCCGGTACACCCGGCGGCTGTCCTGCTCGGTTATCTCCCGCACGATCTTGGCGTCGGCATTCGCGTCTCCTGCAGCTGCCATGGTCATCATCCCTTCTCGTCCATCCCGCTGTTCCCTATCGATGATACGGGAGGATGCCCGCCCGGTGCCCTGAAGGGTGTCGATTAATTTGCGACGGGGTGAGACGAAAGGGGGAATCGGCGGATGGAGGCAGGCGGAGCAAGGCGGCGGGTGGCGCGGCGCGCGGCGATGCGCCTTGACGGGGCCGCCCCGGCCGTCGCGACCGTCCGAGCCGCGTGGCGCTCAAACGGACGGTCCCCCGCGCCGTGAAGGAGCGACCTTCATGACACGGGGGACCGTCCCGCCTGTCACCGACCGTCGCGCCGGCTCGGGCGCAGGGGCTACCAGATGCCGAGCACGTGCTGCATCCCCAGCGAGACGCAGGCGATCGCGACCCAGCAGGCGAGACCCATGAGGATCGGCTTGCCGCCCGTGCGCACGAGCTTGACGATGTTCGTGTTGAACCCGATCGCCGCCATCGCCATGACGATGAAGAACTTCGACAGCTCCTTGATGGGGGCCGTCACGGCCGCGGGCAGGGCGAACACCGTGGTCACGACGCTGGCGAGCACGAAGAACAGGATGAAGAAGGGGAAGATCTTCTTGAGGTCGAAGGTGCCTGCGGCCTCGCCGGCGCCCTCGCCCGCGGAGGCGGCGCGACGCGCGAGGCGCATCTGCCAGAACGCCAGCGCGAGCGTGATGGGGATGATCGCCAGGGCGCGGGTGAGCTTGACGATGGTCGCGGCGTCGAGTGTGTTCGCCCCGGGGTGCATGCCGTCCCAGGCCGCCGCGGCGGCGGTGACGGAGGAGGTGTCGTTCACCGCGGTGCCCGCGAACAGGCCGAACCCCTCGTTGGTGAGGCCGAGCATGCCGCCGAGCGTGGGGAAGACGAGCGCCGCGATCACGTTGAACAGGAAGATGACGCTGATGGCCTGGGCGATCTCCTCGTCGTCGGCGTCGATGACCGGCGCCGTGGCCGCGATGGCGGAGCCGCCGCAGATGGAGGAGCCCACGCCGATGAGCGTGGAGATTTTGCCCGGGATCTTGAGCGCGCGGCACAGCACGAAGGCGACGACGAGCGAGGTGGTGATCGTCGAGACGATGATGGGCAGCGACGTGGCGCCGACCTGGGCGATCTGGGCGAGGTTCAGGCCGAAGCCGAGCAGGATCACCGCGTACTGCAGGATCTTCTTGGACGTGAACTTGACGCCGCGCTGCAGGGGCTCGCCGGCGCGCGCGGGCACCGCGAGCGCGAGCACCATGCCGATCAGGATGGCGAACACCGGCCCCCCGACGACCTCGAACTGTTTGCCGAGCAGCCATGCGGGCACGGCGACGATCAGGCAGAACAGCACGCCCTTCCACATACCCTTGAAATCCTTGATGAGCTCCATGCCTCTCATCCTTCCCACGTCGTTATGGTTCGGATGCCATGCTACTGCCTGCGGTTATAATCTATTCCATCAATATGCTTATACTCTCATCATGATTCGTGATGACGAGGGTTCGCGACGATGCCCGCGGCCGGCCCGGCACAGAGCGGAGGGACGGAATGCTCGACTACCGCGTCCATACATTCCTAGCCGTCTACCGGCAGCGCAGCTACACGCGCGCGGCACGCGAGCTGCACATCTCCCAGCCGGCGGTGACCCAGCACATCCATCAGCTCGAGCAGCATTACGGGTGCGCGCTGTTCGCCAAGACGGGCCGGGGCGTGGAGCCGACCGCCGCCGGCGAGGAACTGTCCCGCGCGCTTGGCGTCATGGCCAACGACGAGGAGCGGCTGCAACGCGAACTCCGCCCGCTCAACGAAAACGACTCCGTGCAGGCGCCCTTGCGCTTCGGATGCACGCGCACGGTCGCCGACTACGTAGCACCGCGCATCCTGGCGGCGCACCTGGCCCGCCGCCCCGACGACCAGATACTTATGCAGGCGGAAAACACCACGGAGCTGCTCGGACAGATCGAGGCGGGATCCATCGACTTCGCGCTGGTGGAAGGCTCGTTCGATCGCGCGCGCTTTGACCATGCCGTCTTTTCATGCGAGCCCTATGTCGCGATCGCCCAGCACGCGTTCGACGCCACGCGCCTTGAGGACCTGCTCGGGCAACGGATCATCCTGCGTGAGCCCGGGTCGGGCACGCGAGAGATCCTCGAGCGGTATCTCGCCGTGCGCAACCTGTCCGTGCGCGACTTCGCCGGCATCATCGAGCTTGCGAGCATCCCCGCCATCAAGGCGTGCGTTCGCGCCGGGGCGGGCATCTCGTTTCTGTACCGCGCCGCCGTGGAGAGCGAGCTTGCTGAACGCGAGCTCGCCGACGTCACGCCTGCCGATGTGTCCATCGAGCACCACTTCGAGCTCATCTGGCAGCGCGGCAGCCTGTTCGCGGAGCGCTACCGCGCCTTAGCCCGCTCCTGGCAGGCGTATGCCTCGACGACGGCTTAGATAGCAGCGCCCCTGCACCCCGATCTGCCGTCCCCAATGGCGGACCCCGACGGCAGATGGGGTATTGTTGTGACCGCACAGCCGTTACCTTGGTTGCCATCGAGATAGGAGGACCTCATGCGCGACCGCGTGAGCATCAGCGCCGTCGAGTCGGCGGCGAAAGCAAACAATCGCCCCGGACCGGACCACATGAACTGCGGCGAATCGGTCATCGCCGCGCTGTGGGATGCCTTCGAGCCGGACTTCCCGCGTTCCGTGGTCTCCATGGGCGCCGGCATGGGCAAAGGCGTCGGGGGCTCCGGCTGCATCTGCGGTGCGCTCGCCGGCGGCGTGGCGTTTCTGGGCCTCATGCTGGAAACCAAGGAACGTACCAAGCCGGTTGCCGCCGAATTGCACGACGCGTTTTGCGGAGGAACCGGCAGGCATACGCCCTGCTGCCGCATCCTCACGCGCGGTCTGGAGTGGACGAGCGCGGAGCGTATCGCCCAATGCCAAGCTCATTGTGCCCTCGCGGCGGCAGAGACCGCCCGCATCCTCTGCCGCGAGCTCGACATCCAACTTGAATCGTAGCGAAACGCACGAGCAGGGACTCTCCCGTAGGGAAAATAGGGACAGGTGATAATTTCCC
>NZ_JAQECM010000080.1:0-5427 GCF_027669965.1 Candidatus Collinsella stercoripullorum
GCCCCGAGCCCGGGCGGGTGCGGGGCCGGGACGGCGGACGTCCCGGCCCCGGGTGCGGCGCGGCGACGGCCGCCGGGTGCGGCGATGCCCTACAGCCTCGACGCGGCCGCCTCGACGTAGGCGGCCATGCCGTCCACGTCGACCGCGTCCCCATGGAGGACGGGGCGCCCCTCCAGGGTGGCGAGCTGCTTGGGCGCGCGCGTGCCCGTCGCCTTCTCGAGCACCTTCATGGCCGCGAAGTCGTCCGGCGGGCAGAACAGGCCGAGCGCGCCCGCCACGGCGCGCGGGAACTTGTAGGGGCTCGCGGTGGACAGCAGGACGCGCGCCGCCGTGCCGGGGGCGGGTGCGAGCTCGCCCAGCACGTGGTAGCCGCAGGCGGTGTGCGGGTCGATCACGTAGCGGTTGTCGTCCCAGCAGCGGCGGATCGCCGCGGCGACCTGGTCCTCGTCCGCCCAGCCGCAGCCGAAGTCCTCGCGGATGCGCGCGAGCAGCTCCGTCGGCGCCTCGTAGGCGCCCTCGTCCGCCAGGTGCGCCATGAGGTCGGCCACCAGGTCGCAGTCGCCGTCCGACGCGTAGTAGAGCATGCGCTCGAGGTTGGACGAGACGAGGATGTCCATCGAGGGGGAGGAGGTGGTGTAGAAGGGGCGGTTGCGGTCGTAGGTGCCGCCGTCCAGGAAGTCGCACAGCACGTTGTTGCGGTCGCTCGCCACGATGAGACGGGAGACGGGCAGGCCCATGCGCTTCGCGTAGTACCCGGCGAGGATGTCGCCGAAGTTGCCCGTGGGCACGCAGAACTCCACCTCGTCGCCCGGCTCGACGGCGCCGGCGCGCAGCAGCTGCGCGTAGGCGGCGAAGTAGTAGACGACCTGCGGCACGAGGCGGCCGACGTTGATGGAGTTGGCGCTCGAGAGCACGACGCCCTGCGCGCGCAAGCGCTCGGCGAGGCCCTCGTCGGCGAAGATGCGCTTGACGGCGCTCTGGGCGTCGTCGAAGTTGCCGCGCACGCCGCACACGGCGACGTTGGACCCCTCCTGCGTGGTCATCTGCAGCTCCTGCACGCGGCTGACCTTGCCCTCGGGATAGAAGACGGTGATGCCGCACCCCGGGGCCCCGGCGAAGCCGGCGAGCGCCGCCTTGCCGGTGTCGCCCGAGGTCGCGGTGACGATCATGATGCGCTCGCCGGAGCCCCCGTCGGCGCCGGTGCGCGCCATGAGGCGGGGCAGCATCTGGAGCGCGACGTCCTTGAAGGCGCTCGTGGGGCCGCCGAACAGCTCGAGCACGTAGGCGGGCGTCCCGTCGGCGCCCGGGGACCGGGTGAGGGGGACGAGCGGGGTGACCTCATCGGACGCGAAGGTCCCGCCGTAGGCCTCCTCCACGCAGGCGGCGAGCTCGTCGGCCGTGAAATCGGGCAGCAGGATGCCCATGACCTCGCGCGCCAGCTCGAGGTACCCCTTGCCGGGAAGCGTCGGGATGTCGATGCGCCGCGCGCCGAGCTCGTCGGAGACGAACAGGCCGCCGTCGGCGGCGATGCCGCGGCGGATCGCCTCCTTGCTCGAAAGGGTCGGGGCAGACGAGCGCGTGCTGTGGAAGAGGCCCATCGTACACTCCTTTGCGCGAGGGTTTCGGTTCGGTGATGCCCATGGTAGCAGAGCGGATTTGCGCCCGCGCGCACCGCGCCCGCGGCCCGCCGCGCTCCAGCGCCGCGACACAGGGCGTTTTTCGTTTGGAAACAAACGGGGACGATTTGAGGTATCGTTTCCGTCGTGTATAAAGCTCCTGTACACTTGCATACACTCGAACGCACTAAAGTGGCTCCTGCCGACTTTCGATGCGGGGCCGGCCGCGACCCGTCGCCGCGGCCGGCCCCGTCGCGCAGGGCGCCGTCAAGGGGAAGGTATGGCGCGCATATGATCAAGGTGGCTAAGTTCGGCGGATCGTCCGTGGCGGATGCCGAGCACTTCAGGAAGATCCGCGGCATCGTGGAGGCGGACCCGGCGCGCCGCTTCGTGGTGGTGTCGGCCTGCGGGCGGCGCCGCGACGGCGACGCGAAGGTGACCGACCTGCTCTACCTCGTGAACGCGCACGTCAAGTACCGCGTCTCCTGCGACGACCTGCTCGACGACATCGCCCAGCGCTACTTCGACATCGCCGACGAGCTGGGGCTGTCCTATCCCATCCGCGACGAGATCGCCGCCTTCGCCGAGCGCGCGCGGTCGGGCGGCTACAGCACCGAGGAGCTCGTCTCCCGCGGCGAGTACTTCACCGCCCGCCTCATGGCGGAGTACCTGGGCCTGCCGTTCCTCGACGCGGCCGATGTCGTGGCCTTCCACCACGACGGCACCCTGTCGATGACGCGCACCGCCCAGCTGCTCGAAGAGCGCGCCCCGCGCGGCGGCTTCGTCATGCCGGGATTCTACGGCGCCACGCGCGAGGGGCGCATCTGCCTGCTCGACCGCGGCGGCGGCGACATCTCCGGCTCGATCCTCGCCAAGTGCCTGGGCGCCGACCTGTACGAGAACTGGACGGACGTCTCGGGCTTCTACTCCGCCGACCCGCGCATCGTGCCCGATGCGCAGCCCATCGAGCGCATCACCTACGAGGAGCTGCGCGAGCTGTCCTACATGGGCGCGAGCGTCCTGCACGAGGAGGCCATCTTCCCGGTGCGCGAGGCGGGCATCCCGCTCGTCATCAAGAACACCAACGCGCCGGCGGACCCCGGCACGATCATCTCCGAGCACCCCAAGAAGGGCGAGAGCGAGCCGATCATCACCGGCGTGTCCGGCAAGCGCGGGTTCCTCGCGATCAACGTCGCGCGCGACCGCACCACGAGCCGCATCGGCTTCATGCGCCGCGCCCTGTCGGTGTTCGAGCGCTACAACGTCAGCGTCGAGCACATGCCCACCGGCGTCGACCAGTTCGCCGCCGTCGTGCAGGCCGAGGACGTGCACGACTCGCTCTACTCGCTCATCTCCGACATCCAGGACGAGGTCGAGCCGCTGGAGATCGAGGTCGTGGAGGACCTGGCGCTCATCGCCACGGTGGGCCGCAACCTGCACGGGCGCGCCGGCGTGGCGGGCCACCTGTTCGGCATGCTCGGCCAGGCGGGCGTGAGCGTGCGCATGATCACGCAGGGCTGCGACGAGATCAACATCATCGTGGGCGTGGAGGAGAAGGACTTCGAGCTGGCCATCCGCACCATCTACAAGGCCTTCTCGGACGAGAACGGCATCGTGGAGACCTCTGAGCTCGAGCCGACCCCGCAGCCGTTCTAGACGATGCGGCAAAGGCGGCACGCAGCTGCCCCTGTTCGAACATCACTTCATTTCACCTACGGAAGGAGACCGCAATGAAGCAGTACACCGTCGCCATCCTGGGAGCTACCGGTGCTGTGGGCACCCAGATGATCCAGTGCCTGGCCGAGCAGGACTTCCCCGTGGGCGAGCTTCGCCTGCTGGCCAGCGCGCGCTCCGCGGGCAAGCAGGTCGAGACTCCCTTCGGCACCGTGACGATCGCCGAGGCGGGCCCCGACGCCTTCGCCGGTTGCGACATCGTGCTGGGCGCCGTCGAGGATGACCTGGCGCGCGAGCTGCTTCCGCACGCTGTCGAGGCGGGCGCCGTCGTGGTGGACAACAGCCACGCCTTTCGTCTGGACCCGGATGTGCCCCTGGTCGTGCCCGAGATCAACGCCGAGGACGTTTCCTGGCACCACGGCATCATCTCCAACCCCAACTGCGCGACGATCATCGGCCTGGTGCCTACGTGGCCGCTGCACAAGATCGCCGGTGTGACGCGCATGATCGTGTCGACCTATCAGGCTGCGAGCGGCGCCGGTGCGCCGGGCATGGCCGAGCTCGAGGCGCAGATCGGCGCCATGGGCCGCGGCGAAGACCTTCCCGAGCCCAAGACGTTTGCCGCCCCGCTCGTGAGCAACCTCATCCCGCAGATCGGCGGCTTCAAGTACGAGGGCTACACCTCCGAGGAGATGAAGCTGCAAAACGAGGGCCGCAAGATCATGCACCTGCCTGAGCTGCGCGTGAACTGCACCTGCGTGCGCGTGCCCGTGCTGCGCTCGCACTCCGAGAGCATCACGCTCGAGTTTGAGCGCGATATCACGCTCAAGCAGGCTCGCGAGGCGCTGGCCGCCGCGCCGGGCGTCAAGCTTGTGGACGACCGCGAGGCCGCAAGCGCCCACGACCGCTTCCCCATGCCGATCGACACCTCCGACCAGGATCTCATCTGGGTCGGACGCCTGCGCCGCGACATCTCCAACCCCGAGGCGGCGCGCGGCATCACCTTCTGGTGCTGCGGGGACCAGATCCGCAAGGGCGCCGCGACCAACGCGGTCCAGATCGCCAAGCTGCTCACCGAGTAGGCGCCCCGCCGCCGTCGGAGCGCTATGCTTGATGCTCCGGTGTCCGGCGGAGGGAAGGGGGACCGATGACGGTCGAGGCGACGATGCCGGTCATGCTCACGCAGGTGCTCGCCATGTTCGCGATGATGCTGATCGGTGCGGCGCTGCGGCGCGGCGGCCTGGTGGACGAGGCGGGGACGGCGCAGCTCTCGCGCGTGGCGCTCTACGTCGCGACCCCCGCGGTGATCCTGCAGTCGCTCGCCGGCCCCTTCGACGCGGGCAGGCTCGCGGCCGGCATCGCGTGCGCCGCCCTGTCCTTCGGGTTCACCGCGCTGTCCGCCGCGGTGGGCCGTCTGGCGTTTCGCGACCGCTGCCGCGAGGCGCAGCTCGGGATCATGGTCTCGAACATGGGGTTCATGGGCATACCGCTGGTGCAGAGCGTCCTCGGGGCGGACAGCGTGTTCTACATCTCCGCCTGCATCGCCGCGCAGGTGCCCCTCATGTGGACCTACGGGGTGCGGCTCGTGTCGAGCGACCCCGCCGACGTGTCGGCGCGCGCCATCGCGACCAACCCGTCGGTCGTCGCCGTCGCCGTGGGCGTCGTGCTGTTCCTGTGCTCGATCGACCTCGCCGGCGTGTTCCAGGTGACGGCGGCCGACCTCGGGAACCTCAACACCGGGCTCGCGATGCTCGTCATGGGGGCCTATCTCGCCCAGGCCGACCTGCGCGCGCTCGCGCGCGACCCGGTCCTGTACCTGGCGAGCGCCCTGCGGCTGCTCGTCGTCCCCGCGGTGATGCTCGCGCTGCTCGCCGTGCTGCCGCTGCCCGTCGAGGTGAAGCTCGTGGTCGTCATCGCCTCCTCGGCGCCGTGCGGCACCGTGTCGGCGATGTTCCCGCAGATGTTCGGCGGCGACTACCGCCTGGGCGCCGGCCTCGTGTCGGTCTCGACCCTGCTCTCGCTCGCCGTGATGCCGCTCATGCTCGCCGCGGGCCTCGCGCTGTTCTGAGGCGGGCGACCGCGGGCTGCCCGGGGCTCGCCCGGGGCCGGCGGCCGCCCGCGCAGGCGGGCCGCCCGT
>NZ_JAQECM010000081.1:0-863 GCF_027669965.1 Candidatus Collinsella stercoripullorum
GAAACGCCGTCCACCGGTCAGCGGCGCCCTGCTCTCCCACGGGCTTCCCCCGCAGTACCATCGGCGCTGGCCGGCTTAGCTTCCGGGTTCGGAATGGGACCGGGCGTGCCCCGGCCGCCAGAGCCGCTGACCGGTGGGCGGCGTTCCGCCCACCCGGGACGTCCTCCGCGTGCCCTGGGGGCCGCACAGCGAGCCTCGGCCGCCCCATCTTGGGGGCGCGGGACGGGCGGATGGGTGATGAGAAGAGCTCGGGCGATTAGTGCCGCTCGGCTGAGGCCGTCGCCGACCTTGCACCTGCGGCCTATCAACCAGGTGGTCTACCTGGGCCCTTACCGAAAGGAGAACTGATCTCGGGAACGGCTTCCCGCTTAGATGCCTTCAGCGGTTATCCGCGCCGGACGCGGCTACCCGGCCATGCCGTTGGTCGACAACCGGTTCACCGGAGGTCCGTCCACCCCGGTCCTCTCGTACTAGGGGCAGCCTCCCTCGATTCTCCTGCGCCCACGGAGGATAGGGACCGAACTGTCTCACGACGTTCTGAACCCAGCTCGCGTACCGCTTTAAACGGCGAACAGCCGTACCCTTGGGACTTGCTCCAGCCCCAGGATGCGATGAGCCGACATCGAGGTGCCAAACCTTGCCGTCGATGTGGACTCTTGGGCAAGATCAGCCTGTTATCCCCGGAGTACCTTTTATCCGTTGAGCGACGGCCCACCCACTCGGGGCCGCCGGATCACTAGAGCCTGCTTTCGCACCTGCTCGTCTTGTAGGACTCGCAGTCAAGCCCGCTTGCGCTCTTGCACTCAAAAGGACGGTTGCCGACCGTCCCGAGCGGACCTTCGCGCGCCTCCGTTACCCTTTAG
>NZ_JAQECM010000081.1:873-5425 GCF_027669965.1 Candidatus Collinsella stercoripullorum
CCCTTTAGGAGGCGACCGCCCCAGTCAAACTACCCACCTGGCACGGTCCCCGCGCCGGATGACGGACGCGGGTTAGGACGCCGGGCGCGCGAGGGCGGTATTCCAAGGTCGGCTCCGCCGGGGCTGGCGCCCCGGCATCTCAGCCTCCCGCCTATCCTCTACACGCGCGTCCAGCGGCCAATGCCAAGCTGCAGTGAAGGTTCACGGGGTCTTTCCGTCCTTCCGCGGGTAGGTCGCATCTTCACGACCAGTGCAATTTCACCGGGTCCATGGTCGAGACAGCGCCCAAGTCGTTGCGCCTTTCGTGCAGGTCGGAACTTACCCGACAAGGAATTTCGCTACCTTAGGACCGTTATAGTTACGGCCGCCGTTTACCGGGGCTTGGCTTCGGCGCTTCGCCTTGCGGCTAACGCCTCCGCGTGACCTTCCGGCACCGGGCAGGCGTCAGACCCTATACGTCGCCTTGCGGCTTCTGCAGAGTCCTGTGTTTTTGGTAAACAGTCGCTTGGGCCTCTTCACTGCGGCCCCCCTCGGCTCGCGGAGCGAGTCCGTCCACCTACGCGGGGGCACCCCTTCTCCCGAAGTTACGGGGCCATTGTGCCGAGTTCCTTGACCATGGTTGACCCGATCGCCTCGGTATGTTCTACCCACCCACCTGTGTCGGTTTGCGGTACGGGCGCGCGCGCCCCTGCCTAGGGGTTTTTCTGGGGACCTCGGGCTCACTCGCTTCGCTCAACCGCTTCGTCCGGAGCCTCGCCCTGTGCGAGGGACGGATTTCCCTGTCCCTCGGGCCGCGCTCCATCACGGGGACGTCCAGAACCCCGCCGAGCCACCCCAATCCGTCGCCCCGTCGGTCGTGAACGGTGCGCGCACGGTGCAGGAATGTCTGCCTGCTGCGCTTCGGCTACGCCTCCCGGCCTCGCCTTAGCCCCCGACTGACCCTGGGGGGATTAGCCTCGCCCAGGAAACCTCGGGTTTACGGCGGTGGAGTTACCCTCTCCACTCTCGCTACTCATGCCAGCATTCTCGCTCGGTCGCGGTCCACGGCTCGGTTCCCCGGCCGCTTCGCCCCGCGATCGACGCCCCCCTACCGATGAACGAAGTTCATCCCGCCGCTTCGGTACCGCGCTTAGCCCCGTGTATTGTCGGCGCGCGCCCACTCGACCAGTGAGCTGTTACGCACTCTTTGAAGGGGTGGCTGCTTCTAAGCCAACCTCCTGGTTGTCTGCGCGAGCGCACATCCTTTGCCACTCGGCGCGGATTTGGGGACCTTGGCGGGCGGTCTGGGCTGTTTCCCTCTCGAGCACACAGCTTAGCCCACATGCTCTGACTGCCGGGGTGTGGGCCGTCGGCATTCGGAGTTCGGTTCGAATCGGTAGGCGGCGAAGCCCCCTCATCGATCCGGTGCTCTACCTCCGACGGTGAACCCCCGACGCTAGCCCTAAAGCTATTTCGGGGGGAACGAGATATCTCCGGGTTTGATAGGCCTTTCACCCCTATCCCCAGGTCATCGGAGCGCTTTTCAACGCACTGCCGTTCGGCCCTCCACGGGGTCTTACCCCCGCTTCAGCCTGCCCAGGGATAGCTCACCCGGCTTCGCGTCCGCGGCCGGCGACTGATGGCGCCCTGTTCGGACTCGCTTTCGCTACGGCTCGCTTGCTAGCTTAACCTCGCCGCCGGCCAGCGACTCGCTGGCTCATTCTACAAAAGGCACGCCGTCACCCCGCGAGGGGGCTCCGACTGCTCGCGGGCGCACGGTTTCAGGTGCTGTTTCACTCCCCTCCCGGGGTGCTTTTCACCTTTCCCTCGCGGTACTCGTTCGCTATCGGTCACGGGAGAGTATTCAGGCTTGGATGGTGGTCCACCCAGATTCGGACCGGGTTTCACGTGCCCGGCCCTACTCAGGGACCGTGATCGGCGCGCGCCTGAGGGTCCGCCTACGGGGCCCTAACCCTGTGCCGCCGGCCTTCCCATGCCGTTCGGCTCCCCTCGGTGCGTCGCCGCCGGGGGCGGCAGCCCCCGGACACATGGCCCTGCAACCCCGGCGGGGAGAAGGCTGCCGCCCGTATTCCCTCGCCGGTTTGGCCTAGGCCCCCTTTCGCTCGCCGCTACTCGGGGGATCTCGCAGTTGATTTCTTCTCCTCCGGGTACTTAGATGTTTCAGTTCCCCGGGTTGTCCTCCCCCAAGGTATGTGTTCCCAAGGGGGATGCCAGGACCTCTCCTGGCGGGTTCGCCCATTCGGAGACCCGCGGGTCGTAGGGTGTGTGCCCCTAACCGCGGATTATCGCAGCTTGCCGCGTCCTTCGTCGGCTTCCCGTGCCAAGGCATCCGCCGTGCGCCCTGCATATCTTCTCATATGTCGCGTTCTCGTTCCGTATCTTCCGGCCCCCCTGCGGGGGCCGGGGCAGAATCATACCGCCCGGGGCGCATGCCCCGGGCGCGATCGTCGTTCGATGTCGACCGCTCCCTCGGACAGGGGAACCCTGTCGTGTGGTCACGTGTCGCAGAATCGATTAGATGTTTTTCGAGATGATTCCCATCTCGCTCGTCCCGCCCCCGACCTCGTCGGGGGCGGCCCGGGCCGGCTCACGCCGGCCCGTCTCGCTATGCGGCTCTCAAGGTACGCGGGGATACCCCGGGGACCGGGTACCGCGGGAGTCCGGCGGACGGGAGGACCGGGCGGGTCCTTCGCCTGAAAGAATGTCTTCCGATTCCAGGAAGCTCGTCTCCCTAGAAAGGAGGTGATCCAGCCGCACGTTCCCGTACGGCTACCTTGTTACGACTTCACCCCCCTCACCCTCCACACCTTCGACGCCTCCCCCCTGAAAGGTTGGGCCGGCGGCTTCGGGTGCAGACGACTCGGGTGGTGTGACGGGCGGTGTGTACAAGGCCCGGGAACGCATTCACCGCGGCATGCTGATCCGCGATTACTAGCAACTCCGACTTCATGGGGGCGGGTTGCAGCCCCCAATCCGAACTGGGGCCGGCTTTGAGGGATCCGCTCGCGCTCGCGCGCTCGCCTCCCGTTGTACCGGCCATTGTAGCACGTGTGCAGCCCAGGGCATAAGGGGCATGATGACTTGACGTCGTCCCCGCCCTCCTCCGGCTTGACGCCGGCGGTCCCGCATGGGTGCCCGGCACTACCCGATGGCAACATGCGGCGGGGGTTGCGCTCGTTGCGGGACTTAACCCAACATCTCACGACACGAGCTGACGACAGCCATGCACCACCTGTGGCGGCTCCTCTCGGCCACGGGGTCTCCCCCGCTTCACCGCCATGTCAAGCCCTGGTAAGGTTCTTCGCGTTGCTTCGAATTAAGCCACATGCTCCGCTGCTTGTGCGGGCCCCCGTCAATTCCTTTGAGTTTTAGCCTTGCGGCCGTACTCCCCAGGCGGGACGCTTAATGCGTTGGCTGCGGCACGGGGGGATCGTCCCCCCACACCTAGCGTCCATCGTTTACGGCTGGGACTACCAGGGTATCTAATCCTGTTCGCTCCCCCAGCTTTCGCGCCTCAGCGTCGGTCTCGGCCCAGAGGGCCGCCTTCGCCACCGGTGTTCCACCCGATATCTGCGCATTCCACCGCTACACCGGGTGTTCCGCCCTCCCCTACCGGACCCAAGCCGCGCGGTTCGGGGGGCGGCCCGGGGTTGAGCCCCGGGATTTGACCCCCCGCCTGCGCGGCCGCCTACGCGCGCTTTACGCCCAATGAATCCGGATAACGCTCGCCCCCTACGTATTACCGCGGCTGCTGGCACGTAGTTAGCCGGGGCTTCTTCTGCAGGTACAGTCTTGACTCGTCCCTGCTGAAAGCGGTTTACGACCCGAAGGCCTCCATCCCGCACGCGGCGTCGCTGCGTCAGGGTTGCCCCCATTGCGCAAGATTCCCCACTGCTGCCTCCCGTAGGAGTCTGGGCCGTGTCTCAGTCCCAATCTGGCCGGTCGGTCTCTCAACCCGGCTACCCGTTGTCGGCACGGTGGGCCGTCACCCCGCCGTCTACCTGATGGGCCGCGGAGCCATCCCCCTCCACCTGGGTTTTGCCCGCTCCCGGATGCCCGGGTGCGGGGTCATCGGGTGTTACCCGCCGTTTCCGGCGGCTATCCCCGGGAGGGGGGCAGGTTCTCCACGTGTTACTCAGCCGTTCGCCACTCGCTTCCGCCCGAGGGCGGGTGCCGTTCGACTTGCATGTGTTAGGCGCGCCGCCAGCGTTCATCCTGAGCCAGGATCGAACTCTCCGTCCAATTGAGCCGCCCCCGCGAGAGGGGGCGGCGGTCAGGTCGTAGGAGCCCGCCCGGTCCGGCTGACGCCGATCGGATCCATCGTTCGCGTCACGACATCCTGGTGAAAGGAACCGCGGGCGCGGCCCCCTGCGGGGCCGCCCGCGGCGCGCTTCCACGCGTCGCTCATCGCTCGGGCGCCGCTCGGGCGCCCTGATGGTGTCTCTTATGTGATCTCCTGTCCGTCGTGAGGCCTTCCGGCCTCCCCGCGGTATCCGGTTCTCAAGGTTCCCGCCGCCCGGCTGCGCCGCGCGGCAAGGAGATATATTGCCAG
>NZ_JAQECM010000082.1:0-4020 GCF_027669965.1 Candidatus Collinsella stercoripullorum
CGGCGGCGGAGACGAGCCTGCCGGTGAGCGCGCCGAGCCCCGCGGAGACGGCGGAGCCGGTCCCCCAGGCCATGCAGCCCGCCGCGGCCGCGGCGACCGGGGCGGCGAGCACCGCGTCGCCCGTGGCGCCGACGAGCGTGCAGGCGAGCGCCAGGGACGCGGAGGCCCCGGAGTCGGTGCGGCCCCATACGAGCCACCATCCGCAGGCGAGCGCCGCGAGCGCGGCGACGACCGGCAGGACGGGAACGAGCGGCGTGCGCATGAGGGCGGTCGCCGCGAGGCCGCAGTACAGCAGCGCGGACCCGATCTGCGGGGCCGCGAACGAGGCGGCGCCCACCGCGAGCGCCACGACGAGCCGGCCCGCGGGCTCCGTCACGCCCCCGGACCCGAGCAGCGCCCAGCAGGCCCATCCCACCGAGACCGCCGTCACGGCCCCGTGCAGCAGCGGGCGCGCCCGGTCGGTGCGGCTCCCGAGGTAGCCCTTCTGCGGGTCGAGCTCCCAGACGCGCGCGGCGCGCTCCGCGGGCTCGTCCTCCTCGGCGTCGGCGTCGTCCGAGGTGAGCCGTGCGATGAGGCGCGCCAGGCTCTTGCGGCCCTCGCGCACGTCCCCCAGCCCGGAGAGGAAGCGGTCGCCGAAGGCGGGGACGCTCGCCATGCGGGCCTCGGGGAGGGGGGAGAGGGCGGACAGGAGGGCCTCCTCGGCGGTCTGCGGGATGCCCGGTAAGAGGTCGCTGGGGAACACCACGCCCCGCTCGATGCGCTTCTCGGAGTCCGCGGGGGTCGCCGCCCTGAACGGGGCTGTGGCGCACAGGGACTCGTAGAGGACCGCGGCGAGCGAGAAGACGTCGGCCCGCTCGTCCACGGTCTCGCCGCGCAGCTGCTCGGGCGCCATGTAGCCGATGGTGCCCCCGCGCGCCCCGCCGAACCCCGCGGCGCTCGCGAGGGAGGCCATGCCGAAGTCGGTGAGCTTGACGTGCCCGTTGCGGTCGATGAGGACGTTGGCGGGCTTGATGTCCAGGTGCAGGACGCCGTTCTCGTGCGCGAAGGACAGCGCCTGGACGAGGGCGTCGGCCACGGCGGCGGCCTCGTCGTAGGTGAGCGAGTGGCCGTCGACCGCGGCGAGGAACTCCTCCAGGCTCATACCGTCGACGTACTCCATGACAAGGTAGGCGTATGCGGCGTCGTAGGTGAAGTCGATGACCGAGACGATGTGCGGGTGCTGCAGCAGGCTGGCGGTGCGCGCCTCGGTGAGCGCCTGCGCGACGGTCTCGGCGGGCGCGAAGGCGTCGGGCGACGCGAGGGGCATGCGCTTGATGGCGACGCGGCGCTGCAGGCGGGAGTCCAGGCAGATCTCCACGCTGCCGAAGCCGCCGGCCGCGCGCGTCTGGAGCGGGCGGTAGCGGCGCAGCAGGCTCGTCGCCGTGGCCCCGGGTGCCGGGGCGGCCGCGGCGGAGGCCGAGGTCGAGGCCCCTTTGGCGGGGCGGTTGCCCGCTATGCGTTCGCGCGGGTCCATGACCCGCGTGCGCTGCTGTGATGGAAAGAGCGGCATGGAGTTCCTTGTGCGGTTGAGGTGCGTTTTCGTGTATGCCTGGCGAGTATTCTACCACGCGGGCCGGTTCGACCCCGCATCCGGGGCGAGACGCCGCGGAGCCCACACGTCTGCCCCGCGGCGCCGGGTCCTCGGGGCGGCGGAGGCGGCGGTGCGGCGATGTGGCGGCGACAGCGGTGATGTGGTGGCGGTTGCAGCGGCCGCGGCGGTTGCAGCGACCGCGGCGGTTGCGACGGCGGTCTTGCCGCCGCGGCGGCGGTGAAACAAAAGCGTGCACGGACGCCTTTGTTTCACTGAGCCCGCTTCCAACTGAAACAATGGCGTGCACGCACACCTTTGTTTCATCCGCGTCTCTTGGCGATACAAAGGCGTGCATGGACACGATTGTTTCACCTAGGCCCCTTTCAAGCGAGATGATGGCGTCCATGCACGTGATTGTTTCACCCGGTTTTTCTTGGGTTTTCTTCCGGTATTCCTCGGGCGAGACAATGGCGTGCACGCACGCGATTGTTTCATCTGGACGCGCTCTATGCGAGACAAAGGCGTCCATGCACACCTTTGTCTCACGCGCGTGTGAGGCAGGCCGTGGCCCGGGCGTCCGCGGCCCGGGCCCCGCCGCCCGCGTGCGCACGCATGACGATGCCGCGGTGTCCGCGCGTCTGCCCCGCGGCGCGGTTCCGGGCGCCCGTCCGCGCGGAGGGGTTCGCGGGTATGATGGACGCTCCCGAAGGGCGCCCCGCAACGGAAGGGTGCCGGCACATGAGAGGAGCGCGGAGCCATGGACGATACGGAGCGCCTTGCCGCGTACGACGCCTTCGCCGCGGATGCGCGCGCGGAGCTCGCGCGGACCGACGAGCGGATGAGCGAGCTGCGGGCGGCGGGGAAGGTGAAGACGGCGACGTACCGCCAGCTGTTCGCCGCGCGCCTGACGTTGAAGGAGATCGACCGCCGCCTGGTCGAGCACGGCCTGTAGCGCCGTCGGCCCGCGGCGGATCGGGTCGCGCTGCCCCGCCGCGCGGCGCGGCGCCCCGCACATTCGGCGTGCGGGACCGGTATCGGCGCGTCGCGGGCGCCTGCCGCCCCGTCCCGCCGCCGACCGTCGCCCTCCGGAACGCGGCGTCCCGCTGCCCACCCGGCGCTCTCGCCCGGCACCGGCGTCCCGGGTCCGCATCAGAGGGTATGATTGGTTGGACCGAGTCTCGCGGAGGAAAGAGGCCCCATGGAGTCGCTGTACAGAACATACCGCCCGCTCACCTTCGAGAGCGTGGTCGGCCAGCAGCATATCGTGTCCACGCTCAGGCACGCCGTCACCGAGGGGCGCCTGTCGCACGCCTACCTGTTCTGCGGCCCGCGCGGCACGGGAAAGACCACCATGGCGCGCATCCTCGCCAAGGCGCTGCTGTGCGAGCACGCCGAGGCCGCGCGAGCCGAGGGCGCGAGCGGCTGCATGCCCGACGGCAGCTGCCCGGAGTGCGAGGCCATCGCCGAGGGGACGCATCCGGACGTCTACGAGCTCGACGCGGCGTCGCGCACGGGCGTCGACAACGTCCGCGAGGAGATCATCAGCTCGGTGAGCTTCGCCCCGGTGCGCGGGGCCTACAAGGTCTACATCATCGACGAGGTCCACATGCTCACCACGGCGGCGTTCAACGCGCTGCTCAAGACGCTGGAGGAGCCGCCGTCGCACGTCGTGTTCGTGCTGTGCACGACCGATCCCCAGAAGATCCCCGAGACCATCCTGTCGCGCTGCCAGCGCTTCGACTTCCACCGCATCTCCAACGAGGACATCGTCGGCCGCCTGCGCTACATCTGCGGGCAGGAGGGGTTCGAGGCGGACGACGAGGCGCTCGAGATCGTCGCCCGCCATGCGCGCGGCGGCATGCGCGACGCGCTCTCGACGCTCGAGCAGCTCTCGGTGTTCGGCGACGGGAGGGTGCGCGTCGCGGACGCGCGGGCGCTGCTGGGCGAGGTCTCGTCCACGGTGCTCGGGGAGTTCGCCCGGGCCATCGCCGCGCGCGACGTGGTGGCGCTGTTCGGCATGGTGCGCCGGCAGGTGGACGAGGGCAACGACCTCATGGAGTTCACGCGCGACCTCGTGGCGCACGTGCGCGATGTCTACACCGCCCGCGTGGCGGGCACCCAGGGCGAGCTGTTCGACGGCACGCCCGACGAGGTGGCGGCCCTCGCCGACGAGGCGGCCGCCTTCGAGGGCGCGGACCGTCTGGCCCGCGTGCTGACGGTCCTCGACGACGCCGCGATCGAGATGCGCACCGCGGCCGATGCGCGGCTCGTGCTCGAGATCGCGTGCACCAGGCTCGCCCGACCGGAGTCCGATCTGACGCTCGAGGCGCTCGCGGAGCGCCTGGACCGCATCGAGGCGCAGCTCGCGGCCGGTGTGCCGAGCGCGCCGCTCGACGCCGCGGGGGTCGCCGCGCTGACGGGTGCGGGGCGCGTCGCGGGACGGGGCGCCG
>NZ_JAQECM010000083.1:0-3899 GCF_027669965.1 Candidatus Collinsella stercoripullorum
CGCGCGGGCTCCGCGCCGCTCGCGGGCGGGCGGGGCCGCGGCGAGGGGTACGGCCGCGTGGACCTCGGGCAGGACGCCGCCGACCGCCTGCGGGAGCGGGGTCCGCGCACGCGCCGCGACGCCTACCGCGGCGACTGGGAAGGAAGAAGGGACCGTTATGACCGATAGGATTTCCGTCGCGATCGCCGCCGGCGGCACCGCCGGGCACGTGAACCCGGCCCTGGCGCTCGCCGAGGAGCTGCGCGGGCGCGGGCACGAGGTCCGCTTCTTCGGCGAGACGCGCCGCCTGGAGGGCACCCTCGTGCCGCAGGCGGGCTTCGAGTTCTTCCCGGTCCACGTGACGGGCTTCGACCGGTCGCGCCCCTGGACGCTTCTCACGGCGCTCGCGCACCTGGCGCGCGAGGAGCGCCGCCTGGTCCGCGCGTTCCAGCAGGACCCGGCGCTGCGCCCCGACGTCGCCATCGGCTTCGGCGCCTATGTCGAGTTGCCGCTCATGCGGGCGGCCGCCAGGCTCGGCATCCCGGTGGCCCTGCACGAGCAGAACTCGGTCCCGGGCCTCGCCAACAAGGAGTCGGCGAAGAGCGCCGCGCTCATCGCCATCGCCCAGCCGAGCGTCCGCGCCGTCTTCGAGCGGCACGGCGGCCCTCGGACGAGGATCGTGCAGACGGGCAACCCCGTCCGCCGCTCGGTGCTCGCCGGCGACCGGGCGCGCGGCCGCGCGGCGCTCGGCGTGCCCGAGGACGCCGTCGTCCTGCTGGTGTTCGGCGGGTCGCTCGGCGCGCACCACATCAACGAGCGCATGGCCGCCCTGAAGGACAGCCTGCTCGCGATCCCGGACGTCTGCGTCGTGCACTCCACCGGCAAGGACGACTTCGAGGCGACCCGGGACGCCCTCGCGCTCGCGGACGGGGAGTCCGCGCGCTACCGCGTGCAGCCCTACATCGACGATATGGGCGACATGCTCGCAGCCTCCGACCTCGTCCTGTCCCGCTCCGGCGCCTCCTCCATCGCCGAGATCGCCGCGCTCGCCGTCCCCTCGGTGCTCGTGCCCTACCCGCTCGCCACGGCGGACCACCAGACCACCAACGCCCGCTTCCTCGTGGACGCGGGCGCCGCGGTCATGTTCGCGGACGCCGACATCGACGGCGCCGCCTTCTCGGACGAGCTCGCCGCCCTGCTCGCCGATCCGGGCCGCCGCGCGTCCATGCGCGCGGCCGCGCAGGGCCTGGGCCAGGACCGCGCCGCCGCCCTGCTCGCCGACGAGCTCTCCGCCCTCGTCTAGAGGAGGCGCCCCCTGCGCCCCCTATCCCTGCCGTAGAGGGATTGCGCTGATGGACCGGTCTGCTCCCGCCGACGGCGCTTTTGCGCTAGAGTAGACCATCGACTGCATGCCGGCCGCGCGCCGGCATCGACCAATCCGTCAGGGGAGACCACAGCCATGGCACAGGTACCTACGACCGGCTCGGACGCGCCCGCCTTCAAGAGCGCCCACTTCATCGGCATCGGCGGCGCCGGCATGAGCGCGATCGCGCTCATCATGCACGAGCGCGGCTACGACATCACCGGTTCCGACCTCAAGACCTCGCGCTACATCCGGCAGCTCACGCGTGCCGGCATCGACGTGCGCGTCGGGCACGACGCGAGGACCGTCGACGAGCTCCGCCCCGACGTCGTGGTGGTCTCGACGGCCATCCCCGACACCAACCCCGAGGTCGTCCGCGCCCGCGAGCTGGGCATCCCCGTCTGGCCCCGCGCGCGGATGCTGTCGGTGCTCTCGAGCGGGCACGTGACCGTGGGCGTCGCCGGCACGCACGGCAAGACGACCACGTCCTCCATGTGCGCCACCATGCTCGACCGCATGGGGCTCGACCCGAGCTTCCTGATCGGCGGCATCGTCGAGGGCTACGACACCAACGGCCGCAACGGCTCCGGCGAGTTCTTCGTGTCCGAGGCCGACGAGTCCGACCGCTCCTTCCTGCACCTCGACCCCGATGTCGTGGTCGTCACGAACGTCGAGGCCGACCACCTCGACCACTACTCGGGCCTCGAGGAGATCGAGCGGACCTTCGTCCAGTTCATGGGCCTCGTCGGCGAGCAGGGCACCGTCATCGTGTGCGGCGAGTCCCCCCGCCTGGTGGAGCTCGCCCGCTCCACGGGCCGCACCGTGGTCACCTACGGTTTCGACGAGGGCAACGACGTCGTGTGCGTCCCCGCGGGCGGCCGCGGCCTCGCGATGTCCTTCACCGTCGCGCTGCCCGACGGCGCGGTGCGCGAGGTGACCATCACCTCGAACCCCGGCCGCCACAACATGCTGAACGCCTCCGCGGCCCTGACGGTCGCTTGGGCGCTCGGCCAGGACACCGAGGCCGCCGCCCGCGCCCTCTCGACCTTCCAGGGCGTCCGGCGCCGCTTCACCCATGTGGGCGACGTGCGCGGCGTGACGCTCGTGGACGACTACGGCCACCATCCCACCGAGATCGCGGCGACCCTCTCCGCGGCGAGCGGCCTGGACTTCGACCGGGTCGTCGTCGTGTTCCAGCCGCACCGCTACAGCCGCCTGCAGGCGCTCGCCGACGACTTCGCCGACGCCTTCGCCCAGGCGGACGTCCTCGTGCTCGTCGACGTGTTCTCCGCCGGCGAGATGCCGATCCCCGGCGTCACGAGCAAGATGCTCGCCGACCTGGTCGCCGAGCGCCATCCCGGCAAGCCGGTGTACTACGCCCCCGACCGCCCGTCCCTCATGGCGCTGCTCGACGAGCAGGCGCGCGAGGGCGACCTGCTGATCACCATGGGCGCCGGCGACATCACCCAGGTGGGTCCCGACTACCTGGAGCACGTCGCCGAGGCGCAGAAGGGCGTCCGATAGCCGATGGGCCTGTTCAACGCGGTGATGTCGCTCTCGGGCGCCATCGACACCGATGTCATAGAGGACGAGCGCCTGGCGCGCCACACGAGCTACCGCATCGGCGGGCGGGCGTCGCTGTACCTCGCATGCCACAGCTACCATGCGCTGCGGCGCGCCGTCGAGGTGCTGACGCGCGAGCAGGTGCCCTGGGTCATCCTGGGAAAGGGCTCCAACCTGCTCGTCTCCGACGCCGGGTACGACGGCGCGGTGATCACCCTCGGGCGCGAGTTCCAGCGCTCGGTGCTCGCCGAGGACGGGCGCACGATCACGGTGGGCGCGGGTGTGATCCTGGCCCGGCTGGTCAACGACGCCATGACCCGCGGCCTGTCCGGGCTCGAGTTCGCCGTGGGCATCCCGGGGACGCTCGGGGGAGCCGTCTCCATGAACGCGGGGACGCGCGACACCTGGATCGGCTCGCTCGTCGAGCACGTGGTCACCTACCGTCCCGGCGAGGGCATGCGCCACTACGACCATGACGACGTGTACTGGGCGTACCGCGAGACGGGCATCCCGCGCAACGAGATCATCCTCGAGGCCACCTTGCGCCTCGAGCCCGGCGAGAAGGCCGACATCCGCGCCGCCATGGAGCGCTATCTCGTGCGCCGGCGCCGCACGCAGCCCGTCGGCTCGGCGTGCTGCGGGTCGGTGTTCCGCAACCCTCCCGGCCGAAGTGTGGGCGCTATGGTCGAGGAATGCGGATTGAAGGGTTTTTCCGTCGGAGGGGCGGAGGTGTCTTGCGTACACGGTAACTTTATTGTGAACAACGGCACCGCGACCGCGTCGGACGTGCTCGCGGTCATCCACCATGTGTACGACAGGGTAAAGGAAGCGTATGGCGTCGAGCTCCAGCCGGAAGTCAAATTCCTCGGCTTCTAACGGGAAGCCGACCTTCCGCCGCTCCACCGGGGCCGCTCCGCGCCCCCGCGCCGCCTCCCCGTCGGGCGCCCCCCGCGGCAGGTCCGCCGCCCCCGCGGCCCCCGCGGCGCGCAAGCCC
>NZ_JAQECM010000084.1:0-3638 GCF_027669965.1 Candidatus Collinsella stercoripullorum
CGCCGCGTGCGCCGCCGCGCGCTCGCGCTCGTCGCGGCGGCGGTCCTGGTCGCCGTCGCCGCCGCGGTCGCCTGGTTCGCCCTCGGCGCCGCCTCTCAGCCCGATGCGGGCGCCGTGCGGCAGGTCATCGAGGCGGACGCCGACATCATGGACGGGTTCGCCGCGGACGACTACGTGGAGGACTCGCCCTACGGGCTCTCCGACGTCCGGATCACCTCGGTGCAGCGGCAGGAGGACGGCTCGCTGCTGGTCGACGCCACGGCGGGCCTCGCCAACGAGAGCTTCGACAGCGACCTCGCCGTGACGCTGCTGTTCGCCCGCGCGCAGGAGCGCGACCGCTACCCGGGGCTCGCCTCGGCGGTCGAGGCGTCGGGGTGGGCGGGCGCCGTGATCCGGGCGGACGCGACCACGCGCGCGACCGCCGGGGTGACGCGCGACCCCGACTTCCCGGACGGCTTCTCCGCGAGCTTCGATGCGGCGTCCCAGACCTGCACCTACACCGCGGAGCGCACCTTCGACCTGTGGTTCGGCGCCACGACGGTGAGCACGCCCTACACCTACACCTTCGACGGGTCGTCGTGGGTTCGCGCGGCGGGGGACGCGACCTCGTCGTTCTCCTGGGACGCCTCGGCGCTCGAGGGGTCGTACGCCGCGGGGGACGGCACCGGGCAGATCTCGTCGTTCACCATCTCCAACGTGGACCCCGCGGCGGGCACCTTCACGGTCGAGTACCGCGCGGCGCCGGGCGGCTGGGGCGCCTCGGAGGTCACGGGGGTGCTCTCCTGCACGCTCGCGCAGGGGGAGCCCGACGAGGGGACCCGCTCCTTCAGGCAGGCGGACGGGCGCGTCTACACCTTCACGGGCGAGGGCACGAGCTCGGGCGGCGCCGGCACGGCGAGCGTCTCGGGCGCGCTCGGGCTGGACGGGACGGTCTACGTCGACCTCTCGGCGGACTACACCCGTCAGCCCTTCCTGATCGGCGAGGCGACGGACGAGACCCTCGAGGTTTCCGGCGCGCTTGCCCGCGCGTGAGGGACACCCCTCTGGGAACATAGGGACAGTCACCTTTTTCCCACAGAGGGGGTTCTCGTGGGAAAAAGGTGACTGTCCCTATTTTCCCGCAGGGCCCTCTCCTGCATCCGTCGGCTGAGGCTGTTGCGCGGAGCGTGCAATCTCTGTGCACGCGGCGGGTTCCTGCTAACATACTGAAATGACTGTAGTTCAAACGCACGACACGAAGGAGCTTGCAGTGGGTAACCACTTCCGTAAGCCCGGAGACGGCACGGCCCCGCAGCAGGGCGCCGCGCCCGCGCCGGCGCCGCGCCATCAGGCGCCCGCCGCTCCGGAGGACGAGAGCCGGCTGTTCCCGCAGCCCGCTGTCCCGGCCGGGCAGTCCGAGCCCGACCCCTTTGCCTACACCCCGTCGCCCGACCTGTTCGACGGCGTCGCCGCGCAGCCCGCGCCCGTCGCCGCCCCGCAGGTGCCCTCGGTGCCCGATCCGGCCGCGCCCGCGGCCCCGCTGAGCAGCCTGCCCTCGCCCGACCAGCCGGCGACCCCGGCCTCCACGGGCGTGTTCATGACGCAGGCCGGCCCCGCGGTGGCATCGACCGACCTCTCCGAGCAGCGCCAGATCGCCGATGTCGACCAGGCGCTCCAGAGCCCGGACTTCACCTCGGTGTTCGCCCCGGTGGGGGACTCGCGCAAGAAGATGGCGCGCGAGGCCGGCGTGGAGCCCGTCATCCTCATGGAGCATCTCACCAAGATCTACGCCGCGCAGCCCAACAAGCCCGCGCTCGATGACGTCAACCTGGAGATCTACCCGGGCGAGTTCGTCTTCCTCGTGGGCCACTCCGGCTCCGGCAAGACCACGCTGCTGAACACCATGGTCCGCGACGTCAAGCCGACGAGCGGCCGCGTGCTGGTGGCGGGCCAGGACCTCATGCGGATCAAGAACCGCAAGGTCCCGTTCCTGCGCCGCCAGATCGGCACCGTGTTCCAGGACTTCAAGCTGCTGCCCAACAAGACGGCCTACGAGAACGTGGCCTTCGCGCTCGAGTGCATCGGCAAGCCCCGCGGCGTCATCCGCAGCCAGGTCCCCGAGGTCCTGCGCCTCGTCGGCCTCGCCGACCAGATGGACTCCTACCCCGACCAGCTCTCGGGCGGCGAGCAGCAGCGCGTCGCCGTGGCGCGCGCCATGGTGAACCGCCCGCCGCTGCTGATCTGCGACGAGCCCACCGGCAACCTCGACCCGGCGATCTCGCTCGGCATCATGAAACTGCTCGAGCGCATCAACCGCACGGGCACCACGGTCGTCGTCGCCACGCACGACCGCGAGATGGTCGATTCCATGCACCGCCGCGTGATCGCCCTCGAGGCCGGCCACGTGGTCCGAGACCAGGAGAGGGGAGGCTACGGCAACTATGGCGCCTAGCAACTTCGGGTATTCGCTGCGCGAGGCCGGCAGCCACTTCTTCCGCAACTTCGGCACCTCGCTCGGCGCGGTCATCACCATCTTCCTGTCGCTGTTCATCATCGGCCTGTTCATCTTGGGCTCCGCGGTGGTCAACTCGGTGATCGGCACGGTCGAGCAGCAGGTCACCATCAACGCCTTCATCTCCGACGACGCGACCGACGACCAGATCGAGGCGTTCCAGTCCAAGCTCGAGAGCTGGGACAACGTCGCGAGCGTCCAGTTCAAGACCAAGGAGGACGCGCTCGCCGACTACACGAGCAACCTGTCCAACAACGCCGAGGCCACCATGGCGGCGCTCGACGGCGAGAACCCCCTGCCCCGGTCCTTCGTGATCGAGATGCAGGACCCCTCGCAGGTCCAGTCCACCGCCGAGCGCATCAAGGCGGACGAGGACTTCCGCCAGATCGTGGACGATGACGACCCCGACGTCGACGACGTCGATGCGGACGTGAACGCGAGCGTGCTCTACGGCCAGGAGGAGGTCGGCCGCCTGTTCCAGGTGACCACCTACATCCGCATCGCGGCCGTGGTGCTCGTGGCGCTGCTCACCTTCATCGCGTTCATCTTCATCAACAACACCATCCGCCTGTCCATCACGGCGCGCCGCCGCGAGATCGGCATCATGCGCCTCGTGGGCGCCTCGAACAGCTTCATCCGCGGGCCGTTCATCACCGAGGGCGTCATCCAGGCGCTGCTGGGCGCGCTGCTGTCCATCGGCGTGCTCGAGCTCATCCGCAACTTCGGCATGCCGGCGCTGCAGAACGCCATGTCGTTCCTGTCGTTCCAGATCCCGCTGAACATGTACCTCGTCACCTACGCCGCCCTCGTGATCGTGGGCGTGGTGATCGGCCTGTTCGGCTCCGCCATCGCCATGAGGCGCTACCTCAAGGTGTAGGCGCGCACGCACGATGCCGGCCCGGGTCGCTCCCGGGCGCGATGAGGGCCGTCCTGGGGGCGGCCCTCTTTTTGACCCGGGCGTCGCCGCGCGAGCGGGCGATGCACCCCTGTGTCCCGCCATGCGGGTTCGATGGCGACGGCGCGCCCGGGGTATACGTATACGGATACGAGGGCGCGCCGCGCACGGAGGCGGGGGTGCGCCGCCGCGACCCGCGCGGGCGGCGGGCGGTGGAGGCTCCGCCCCGGTACGCCGCGGCGCGGCATCCGG
>NZ_JAQECM010000085.1:0-3539 GCF_027669965.1 Candidatus Collinsella stercoripullorum
GGGCCGCGCCCGCTGCAGGGGGCGGGCGCGGCGCCGGGCGGGGCCGCGGGAAGGCGGGGTCCGTCCGGCCCCGCATGGGGCGCCGGGTGCGCGCAGGGGCGCCTTCGGCATCGGATCTTAGGGAAAGGGGTGCGCAGCATGGCTGCCATCGAGAGGGATTTCAAGCGAAGCGTCATCTACCAGGTCTACGTCAAGAGCTTCTGCGACAGCGACGGGGACGGCGTGGGCGACCTTCCGGGCGTCACGTCTAAGCTGGATTACCTCGCCGCGCTCGGCGTGGACTACGTGTGGCTCACGCCGTTCTACCCGTCGCCCCAGCGCGACGGCGGCTACGACGTGTCCGACTACCGCGCCGTGGACCCGCTGTTCGGCACCATGGGGGATTTCGACGAGCTCGTCGCCCAGGCGCATCGGCGCGGCATCGGCGTCATGCTCGACATGGTGCTGTGCCACACCTCCGACCGGCACGCGTGGTTCCAGCGGGCGCTGGCGGGCGAGGAGCGCTTCCGCCGCTTCTACATCCTGCGCGACGGCCGCAGGTCGAGCGGCCCGGGCGACCCCGGCGAGCCGCCCACCAACTGGCAGTGCGCCTTCGGCGGGCCGGCGTGGGAATGGGAGCCGCGCCTGGGGAAGTGGTACCTGCACATGCACGATGTGAGTCAGCCCGACCTCGACTGGACGAACCCCGAGGTGCGCCGCGCCTGCGCCGACGTGGTGCGCTTCTGGAAGGAGCGCGGGGTGGACGGCTTCCGCTTCGATGTGGTGAGCCTCATCTCCAAGCCCGAGGTGTTCGAGGACACGCCGGACGGCTCGTGCCGCCGCCTCGTGGCCGACGGCCCGCACGTCCACGAGTACCTGCAGGAGCTGGTGGCGCAGGCCGGCATCGACGGCATGCTCACCGTGGGCGAGATGGCCGCGACCACGCTGGGGAACTGCATCCGCTACACGCGCCCGGAGGACCATGAGCTGAGCATGACGTTCAGCTTCCACCACCTCAAGGTCGATTACGCGGACGGCGACAAGTGGGCGCTGAAGGAGCCGGATATCGCGGAGCTGCGGAGGCTCTTCAGGGACTGGCAGGAGGGCATGCAGGCCGGCGGCGGCTGGAACGCGCTGTTCTGGGACAACCACGACCAGCCCCGCGCCGTGACGCGCTTCGGCGGGCGCGAGGGCGCGGGCGAGCGCGGCTCCTCCTGGGACCGCGTGGGCAAGATGCTCGCCGTGCTGAGCTTCACCATGCAGGGCACGCCCTATATCTACCAGGGCGACGAGCTGGGCATGGCCAACGCCGGCTACGCGTCCATCGACGCGTACGCCGACGTCGAGAGCGTGAACGCCTACCGCCTGCTCGTGGAGGGCGGAGCGTCGGCGGACGAGGCGCTGCGCATCGTGGGGGAGCGCTCGCGCGACAACGGCCGCACGCCCATGCAGTGGACCGGCGGCCATGCGGCGGGCTTCACCGACGGCAAGCCCTGGCTGGCGGTGCCCGCGACCGCCGGGAAGGTGAACGCCGAGGCCGAGGACGGCGTCGAGGGCTCCATGCTCGAGTTCTACCGCGACCTCGTGCGCCTGCGCCACGATCTGCCCGTGCTCGCCGAGGGGCGTGTGCGCTTCCTGGACGCCGGCGCGGGCGCGCCGAAGGTTATCGCGTTCGAGCGGACCTTGGGGGATGCGCGCCTCGTGAGCGTCTGCTCCTTCGATGCAAGGGCCTGCACGGTCGACGGCGGCGATCTGGCGCTCGGCGACGGGTACCGCCGCCTGGCGGGCAACTACGACGACGAGCCCCTGCGCGCGGACGACGGCTCGCTTGCCCTGCGCCCGCAGGAGGCGGTCGTTTACCTGCAATAGCGCCAGTTGGATGGACGGGGCGAGGCGACGCCGAAGCGGGACGGCCGCCTCACCCCGCCGGATTCTCTTCCGAACGGTATGGATTCGTTGGGGACGGGTTCGTTCCGATTCATCGCGATGGCCTGCGCGGTCGCGATGGGCTGGAACGAACCCGTCCCCAACGCACGTGCTATACTTCGACCGACATACGGGGAGCTGGAGGACTCCGGCTGAGAGGAAGCCCGCGCGGACGCCCCGCGCACCGCTTCGACCCGAAACCTGATCCGGGTAATGCCGGCGTAGGGACATGCGACCATGTGTGAAGCCCCTACGATGAGAGGGGCTTTTCCATGCCCCGGGAGGGAGGAGCCATGGAGGCCAGCGTCGCCATCCAGGTGCTGCCGCAAAACGTCGGGACCGACGAGGAGGTCTGCCGCATCGTCGACGAGGCCATCGCCTACATCCGCTCGAAGTTCCCCGATGCCTACGTGGGTCCGTTCGAGACCGCCATCGAGGGCGACTACGACCTGTGCATGGAGGTGCTCGCCGAGGTGAACCGCATCGTCATCAAGGCGGGGGCCGACAAGGTCGCGACCTACGCGAAGATCTTCTTCGCCCCCGAGCGCGGCCTGCTCACCACCGAGCAGAAGGTCGGCAAGTACCATGGGCGCGAGGCCTAAGGAGGTCGACGGCGCCCGCGGGCGGGCCTCCGCGCGCTCGGCGCTCGCCGGGCTCGCCGCCCCGCTCACCGTGGCGGCGCTCGTGGCGCTGTGGCAGCTCGTGTGCTCCGTCGGGCTCGTCCCGTCCTTCCTGCTCCCGAGCCCCGTGGCCGTGGTCCAGGCGCTCGTGGCAGATTGGCCGCTGCTCGCCGGGCATGCCGCGACCTCTCTGGCGGAGGCCGCCTTGGGGCTCGGCGCGGGCATCGCGCTCGGCTTCGGGGCCGCGGTGCTCATGGACCGCTTCGAGCTCGTGTACCGCGCGTTCTACCCGCTCGTCGTCCTCACGCAGACCGTCCCCACCGTGGCCATCGCGCCGCTTCTGGTGCTGTGGTTCGGCTACGGGATCCTGCCCAAGGTGGTGCTCATCGTGGTGACGACGTTCTTCCCCATCACGGTGGGGCTGCTCGACGGGTTCCGCTCGGTGGACCCCGACGCCATCGACCTCATGCGCTCCATGGGCGCCGGGCGCGCGCAGATCATGCGCCACGCCAAGCTCCCGGCCTCGCTGCCGCACTTCTTCTCGGGGCTCAAGATCTCGGCGACCTACGCCATCGTCGGCGCGGTCATCGCCGAGTGGCTCGGCGGCTTCTCGGGGCTCGGCGTATACATGACGCGCGTGCGCAGCGCCTACGCGTTCGACAAGATGTTCGCGGTCATCCTGCTCATCTCCGCCATGTCGCTCGCGCTGATGTGGGCGGTGGGGATGATCCGCCGCGCCGTCATGCCCTGGGAGCGCGCCGCCGGCCGCGACGAGCGCTGAAGCGCACCCGGGCGGTGCCGCATGCGCCTGCGGGCCGTGTCGGTCCGCGTCCGCCGCGCCGTACCGGGCGCGCTGTACGCGACGCTTGGCACCGCATGCGCCGCGCGCCCCTCTTCCACCCATCCCCTCTTCGATCCGTAAGGAGAACGCCATGAACCGTATCGAAAGCATCCTCGCCGCGCGCGCGGCGTCCCGTCCCCTGACGCGCCGCTCGCTGCTGCGCGCCGGCCTGG
>NZ_JAQECM010000086.1:0-3469 GCF_027669965.1 Candidatus Collinsella stercoripullorum
GGGGTCGCCGCAGGCCGGGCCCGCCGCGCCGGCGCCGGCCGCCGCGCTCCGCCCGCCCGCGATGGCGCGCTCCTGGCGGCGGAAGACCTCCACCTCGGCGCCGCGGAAGCGGTAGATGGACTGCTGGGCGTCGCCGACGGTGCACAGGCGCCGCCCGCCGTCCGTGAGGAAGCCGATGAGGTCGACCTGCTGCTGATCGGTATCCTGGAACTCGTCGATCATCACCATGCGGAACCGGTCGGCGTACGCGGCGCGCACCGCGGGCTCGTCGCGCAGGGCGCGGTAGGCGAGCCGTAGCAGGTCGTCGCTGTCGAGCGCCGACGCCTCACGCTTCAGGGAGCGGTACTCCGCCTCCACCTCGCGGGCGAGCGCCATGAGGGCGTCCAGCACCGGGGCCCCCGCCTGGAGCCACGCGTTGATGAAGGAGTCCGCCGCGTCGGCGCGCAGCAGGTCGAGCTGCTCTCGGGGAAGCGCCTTGCTCGGGCGCGGGATGTCGCAGGCCATCATGCAGGCGGCGAGGTCCGCCACGGTGCGCTCCCCCGCCTGGTAGGCGTCGATCGCCGCGATGGCGCGGCGGCCGATCTCGGCGGCCTTGGGGCTCGCGTCCAGGCAGGCCCGGTAGGCGTCCGCGAGGCTCGAGAGGTCCCCCGCGCCGCGTGCCAGGTGGACCCCGTCCATGCCCTCGGGCAGGCTGCACGCGAGCCCGAGCAGACGGCGGACCAGGCCGGTCGCGCTCGTGCCCGCCTCCCTGCCCGAGGGGCCCGCGTCCCCGCGCAGCGCGTACCAGGAGGTGAGCGCCGCGAGCGCCTGCGGCCCGCCCGCGGCCCCCCCGGCCTCGGCGCGCGCGACGGCGCGGTCCACCGCGCGCGCGACGAGCTCGTCGGCGTCCTCCACCACCGTGAACTCCGGGTCGATCCCGAGCTCCAGCGCGTGGGCGCGCAGGATCCGCGAGCACATGCCGTGGATGGTCGAGATCCAGGCGTCGTCCACGGTGAGCGCCTCCTCGGCCATGCCCGCCCCGATGAGCGCGGCGCGGACGCGCTCGCGGATCTCCGCCGCGGCGTCCTTGGTGAAGGTGATGGCAAGCACCTGGTCCAGATGGTCGATGAACGGGCCCGACTCGGGGGAGAGGGCCCACAGGATGCGGCGCGTGAGGGTGAAGGTCTTGCCCGAGCCGGCGCCCGCGGACACGAACAGCGGCCGGTCGAGCGTGGTCACGATCTCGCGCTGCTGGGGCATGAGGGCGGTGAGGTCCATCGCTATGCGTCCCTCCGTTCGAATCCAAGCGGGTGGTTGCGGGTGCAGGCGGGGGCAGGGTCGTCCGAGGCGGCGACGACGCCGCGGGAGAGCTCGGAGAGCCGCTCGGCCACACCGGCCTCCACGCGGTCGAGCAGCTCGTCGAAGCCCATGGAGCCCCCGTCGGCGGACGGGAAGCCGTCGCGCAGGCCCGGCACGCGGCCGTCGCCCGGCTCCTCCTCCGCGAGCTCGGCGGACACCGCGCCGCGCATCGCCACGCGCCCCTTGGTGGAGAAGTACAGGGCGCCGCGCACGTCCAGGCCCAGGGCGCGGCGCAGCGCCTGCGCGTAGATGAGGGTCTGGGTGTGCTCGGGCAGCCACCGCGGGTCCTCGGCGGGCGCGGCACCGGTCCTGCGGTCCGGGACGGTGGGGTCCTTCAGCCGGAAGGGGTTCGCATCGGCGCGGTGCTTGTAGTCGATCACCACCGCCCGGCCCTCGGCATCCACGTCCACGCGGTCGATGCGCCCGCCGAGCGGCCAGCCGGCGTAGTCGACGCCCAGGCCGTTGAAGGAGTACTCAAGGTACTCCGGGGCGAAGGGGGCGAGCGCCGAGGCCTCGTAGCGCACCACGCGGCGCAGCTGCGGAAGGATGTCGTCCACCTGGCGGCGCTCGACGGCGGACAGCGGCACGAGCGGTGCGGAGCTCGACGTCTTCCCCCGCCCGTGCTCGGCGCGCACATCGGAGAACACCTCCTCGAGCACGGCGAGGGAGGCGTCGAGGTTCTCGCGGGTCACGCGGGAGAGCCCGACCTCGCTCAGGCGCTCGTGGAACCGGTCCATGACGTCGTGGACGAAGTTGCCCGCCTCCATGTTGCCGAAGCCCGCGTCGATGGCCGCGGGGCGCACGCGCGAGGAGACGAACCAGCACAGCGGGCAGCGGGCGTAGCTCTCGATCTGCGAGGCCGAGAACTGGCGCGCGACGAGCCCGCCGTCCTCCGCGCGGCGGGTGAGCACGAGATGGGGCACGGCCGCGTCCGACAGGCGCTGCGGCGGCAGGCACGCGACGCGCTCGACGCGCCCCGGCGAACCCGCCGGGTCGAAATCGCCCGCGACGTCGTCCTCGCCGGTGCGGGCGGGCCCCTCGGACCGGGCGGCGGCGAGCTCGGTCCACACCGCGGCCGGGTAGCGGTCCTTGGCCTGCCGGTCGTGCGTCACGCGCGCGAGCACCGCGTCGCCCGCGCTGGCGGCGAGGGCGCGAGCGGCCTCGTCGCGCAGCCGGGCGGCGGGCTCGAGCTCGAGCGGGGCGCAGCCGAGCCGGGCGGCGAGCGTCGCCAGCGGGCCCTCCTCATGGGACAGCGGGTAGCTCGCCACATCGAGGTCGGCGACCAGCACCGCCCCGACGGAGCCGGCGGGCAGGCGCGCCGCGTCCGCGAGCGTCATGAACTCGACCGTCACGGCGCCGTCCGGGACCCGCTCCGGCTCGGAGGCGAGACCCGTCGCCACGCACAGCCCGTCGAGGCACCCCACGGCGACCGCCTGGCTCACATCGAGGGAGCGGGCGGTCTCGGAGAGCACCTCGAGCGCGCGGGCCGTCATCGAGCGCTCGGCGGCGGCCCGGACGGCCCCGTCGGCGCCGCCGAAGGCGGAGTCGGGCAGGGCGAGGGCGACGGAATGCATCGCCTTCCACGCCGAGACGGGGCGCCCCTGCTGCAGGAACCGCACGACGTCGGCGCACACCGCGGGAACCCCGGCGTACGCCGACCCGTCCGGGAGCTTGGCACGGGCCGCCGAGATACGCGACTGCACGCCCTGCAGCGCGCGCAGGACGCCCTCGACCCCGAGCGAGCGGGTCGAGCGGACCTTCTTGTCGAACGCGCGGGCCGACGACGCGTCCGCCCCCGAGAGCGGGCAGTAGAGCCAGTCGGTCAGCTCCGGCGCGGGCCACCAGGCGGAATCGTCACCCTCCCCGCATGCGGAGGCCGCCATGCGGGCGACGAGGTCGGACAGGGCGGCGAACTGCCCGCCGGCGTCGGTCTCCCGGAAGCGGGAGAACCGCACGGCGCGCGCGGGCAGGCCCCGGGCGGCCAGATGCGCGGACAGCGCATCGAAGGCCTCAGCCGGGCGCGCCGAGGCAGCGACCACGCGACGGGGGGCGGCGGGGGGCAGTCCGGCGGCCAGGCGGGCGAGCTCGTCGGCCAGGGCGCGGGCGCGGGCGTGCGGCCCGGCGACCTCGA
>NZ_JAQECM010000087.1:0-3154 GCF_027669965.1 Candidatus Collinsella stercoripullorum
GCGGCCCGCTCCCGGTCCCGCGGCGCGGCGATGCCGCGCGCCTCGGCCGCCCGGATCCCGAGGGCGCCCCGCCCGGCCCGCGAGGCCGCCATCGCCCCCGCCCGCCCCTCCGTCGGGCCGTCCGCACCGTGGGGTATGATGGAGGGTACGGAAGACGACCCGTACGCACCCGAGGCGCAGGAGGACCAATGGAGCAGAAGCAGGCACGCAGGGGGGACCGCCCCGCCCCGGGGGCGTTCGTCACCCTCGAGGGCATCGACGGCGCCGGGAAGTCCACGCAGGCCCGCCTCATCGCGGCGGCGCTCGAGCGCTCCGGCCGCGACGTCCTCAGCCTGCGCGAGCCCGGCGGCTCCGCCATCTCCGAGAAGATCCGCGCCCTGCTGCTCGACCCCGCAAACACCGGGATGGGGGACACCTGCGAGCTGCTGCTGTACGAGGCGGCGCGCGCCCAGCTCGTGCACGAGGTCGTCGGCCCCGCGCTCGCCGAGGGCAGGGTCGTCGTCTGCGACCGCTTCTACGATTCCACCACCGCCTACCAGGGCTTCGCGGGCAGCGTCCCGCGCGAGGTCGCCGAGCGCGCCAACGGGCTCGCCGTGGGCTCCTGCCACCCCGACATCACCCTCGTGTTCGACCTGGACCCCGACCTCGCGGCCGCCCGTATGGCCGGCCGCGCCGGGGCGCCCGACCGCATGGAGGCCAAGGGGCTCGCCTATCAGCGCCGCGTGGCCGAGGGCTTCCGCGCCATCGCGCGGGAGGAGCCGGGCCGCGTGCGGTTGGTGGACGCCGCGCAGCCGGTCGACGCGGTGTTCGCCTGCGCCCTGGCCGAGCTCGCGTCCGCGGGGCTGCCGGTCACGGCGGAGGCCGCGCGCGAGGCCATCGCCGCCGTGGGCTGGGAGCGCGCATGAGCGCCCCGGCCGCGCACGACCGCGCCCATGCCGCGCCGCTCGGCGAGCGCGCGGGCGGCCTGCTCTCCCGCCTCGACACCCAGCCGCGCGTCCGCGACTTCCTCCGCCGCGCCGTCGAGACCGGCCGCGCGAGTCACGCGTACCTGTTCGTGGGCGCCCCCGGCTCGGGCAAGCTCGACGCCGCCTGGGCGCTGGCCCAGGCGCTGCTGTGCGAGGAGGGCGGCTGCGGCGCGTGCGACTCCTGCGTCCGCGTCGCGCGCCGCACCCACCCCGACGTGCACGTGTACGCCCCCGAGAGCGCGACGGGCTACCTCGTCGCCCAGGTGCGCGAGCTCCTCGAGGACGTCGCGCTCGCCCCGATCCGCGCCCGGCGCAAGGTCTACATCGTCGACCGCGCCGAGCAGCTGCGCGCGAGCTCGGCGAACGCCCTGCTGAAGACCCTCGAGGAGCCCCCCGCCAACGTCGTGTTCATCCTGCTCGGCACCTCGACCGACGCGCTGCTTCCCACCATCGTCTCGCGCTGCCAGTGCGTGCCGTTCCGGATGCTGTCGAGCGAGCGGGCGGTCGGGGCCGTCGCCCATGCGACGGGCCTGCCCGAGGCGCGCTGCCGCACGGCGCTCGCCGTCGCCGGCAGCCCGGCGCGCGCAGCGGAGTTCCTCAAGAGCGCCGAGCGCCAGGAGGCGCGCCGGCAGATGCTGCGGGCCGTCGACGCCCTCCTGCGGGCGGACGAGGCCGACATCCTGCTCTCCGCGCGCGACCTCATGGGCGTCATCAAGGCGCCGCTCGCGGACGTCAAGTCCACGCAGCAGGCCGTGCTCGACCAGAACGCCGACTACCTCTCGCGTGGAGCATTGAAGCAGCTCGAGGAGAGGAACAAGCGCGAACTCACCGCCCGCGAGCGTTCGGGTATCATGGAGGCGCTGGCGAGCGTGCGCTCCCTGCTGCGCGACGTGCTCACGGATGTCGAGGGCGTCGGCGGCGAGCCCGTGAACGAGGATTTCTCCGAGACCGTCGGGCGCCTCGCCCGCGCGACCACCGTGGCGGGCGCCGTCCGCGCGCTCGCGGCGGTCGACGCCGCCGAGCGGCGCATCGCCCGCAACGTAACCCCCCAGCTGGCCGTCGAGGTCATGCTCTTCGATATCAGGAAGGCGCTCCTATGCCGGTAGTTGTCCCCGTCAAGTTCGCATACGCCTCGCGCGACCTGTGGTTCGACCCCGTCGGGCTCGAGATCGAGCAGGGCGACCACGCCATCTGCTCCACCGAGCGCGGCACCGAGATCGGCCTGGTGACGGCCGACCCCTTCGAGGTCCCCGCCGCGGAGCTCGCTGCCCCGCTCAAACCCGTCCTCGGCATTGCCTCGGACGCCGACCTCGACCGCGCCGACGAGCTCGCGCGCCGCGGCGACGACGCGATGGCCGACTTCCGCGAGCTCGTGAAGAAGAACGGCCTCGACATGAAGCCGGTGGGCGTCGAGTTCCTGTTCGGCGGCGAGAAGGCGGTGTTCTACTTCGCCGCGGAGGACCGCGTGGACTTCCGCCAGCTCGTGAAGGACCTCTCCAGCCGCTTCCGCATGCGCGTCGACATGCGCCAGATCGGCGTGCGCGACGAGACGCGCCTGGTGGGCGGCTACGCGCATTGCGGGCAGGAGCTGTGCTGCGCGCGCTTCGGCGGCCAGTTCGAGCCGGTGTCCATCCGCATGGCCAAGGAGCAGGACCTCCCGCTCAACTCCTCGAAGATCTCGGGCGTCTGCGGCCGTCTCATGTGCTGCCTGCGTTACGAGTTCGAGGCCTACAAGGACTTCAAGAGCCGCGCCCCCAAGAAGAAGGCGCTCATCGACACGCCGCTCGGCCGCGCGCGCATCCAGGAGTACGACACGCCCAAGGAGCAGCTGGTGCTGCGCTTGGAGAACGGCAAGGTCTTCCGCGTGAGCCTCTCGGACATGACCTGCTCGGACGAGTGCAGGAAGCGCGCGGCCGACCAGGGGTGCACCGCGCGCCCCGATACCGTCACCCGCTCCGTGCTCGACCGGATCGAGTCGCCGGAGATGCGCCTCGCGCTCATGGAGCTCGACCGCGAGATGGGCGTCGACGTGGGCGACGGCCTCGACCGCGCCGACCGCATCGTGGCGAGCGGCCCGACCCCGCGCCGCAAGAGGCAGCGCGAGGAGGAGGCCGCCAAGTTCGAGGCGGCCGGGGGCCGCGGCGGGCGCGGCCGCGGCCGCGGGGCGCAGGGGTCGTCCGCCCCGTCCC
>NZ_JAQECM010000088.1:0-2716 GCF_027669965.1 Candidatus Collinsella stercoripullorum
GAAAGTGCGCAAGAATCTTGACGGTACCCGTCACCGGGTTCCCCCGCGAGCACTGGCGGCGCATACGCACCAACAACGCCATCGAGCGGCTGAACCGCGAGATCCGCAGGCGAACCCGCGTGGTCGGAACCTTCCCTGACGGGAGGAGCGCCCTCATGCTCGTGACCGCGAGGCTGAAGTACGTGGCTGAGAGCGAGTGGGGCTCCCGCCGCTACCTGGATGTGACCCTGCTGGAAGGGTAGCCGCACCGGAGGGCGGGCCTATGGGGCTGTCGGAAAGTGCGCAAGAATCTTGACGCTGCCAGCTCACGCGCAAGTACGCCGCCTTCCAGGTGCTCGTGCTCGACGAGTGGCTGCTCGATCGCCCCGACGAGCTGTTCCGGGGCTTCCTGCTGGAGCTCATGGAGGTTCGCTACGGCTCGTGCTCGACGGTCTTCTGCACGTAGTTCCGCCAGAAGGACTGGCACACGAAGTTCGGGGCGGCGTCCATGCCGACGCCATCATGGGCTGAATCGTCCACGGCACCGCGTGGGTCGGGATGGGCGAGTTCAACATGCCCCGGAAGCTGGGGGCCGAGAAGTGGCGAAGCGGCGTCCCATCTGGTATCGATGGGCGAGAGCCGCCGGTATCCCGTCACGATAATGTCAGGTACTCGAACGGGCAAATGCTCAGTGCTACGACTTTTAGCTGCATTGGCCATATCCTCTGAACCGGGCAGTTCTCTTCCTGACGATCCTGTTGCTGCTCGGCATCTCAGCATGTGGCTCCCTGATGAGCGGTCGGTAAAGGAAGGACTCGAACGATTTGGCTGCGTCGTCGGTCCTCCGCACCGAGTTCAACTCGCAGAAGGTGTGTCGCTATCAAGCTCGTTATTCGCGTTCGTCTTACTGTTCCTCTTCATTTCCGAACTGCGCAGGGGGCTGCGTGCACTTTCATAGGTACCCTGCCCCACCTATCACCATTTTGACCAATGGGGCAATGGCCTGGTTGAAAATACGCAGCAAATAGGCTACATGCATCTTGAATTATCCTAGTATGCACTTGAAATGTGTGGTCCCACTTTCTATTTCAAATCGCGGGGCCACTTGAGATTAATTACAAATGATAGCTCCAGATGATATCGTTCGGATAAAAATATAATAGTTATATAAAGAGCGTTTTACGTTGAAGGGCTGCCATGGCGCGTCGTATACATTTCGATAAGGGCTTTTTCGGGACGGATATAGGCGAAATCTCCGATGATGGAAGGATTCTTTTCCCCGATGGTATATGGGGCCATCGTGTCGTTGGCTTCTTCGAGGAGGACGGCATATACATTCCCGACGGACTTACCCGAAAGAAGGTCATCGACATCTATTCTGATGGTTCCTTGCACCTGACGGCGGACAAGGGGCTTTTCCATAAAGGATCCAAGATTGGGAAGATCGATCCCGATGGTACGCTACGTTCTGTCGAAGGACGCCGCGTTGGGGAGCTTGCCGAACTGGATGGAAGTCACTCCACTGATGTTGTCGGCAAGGCGATCGGTGCGTCGGTTAGCCCTGCCTCCACATATCGAGGCGGGGGAGGGGGAGACATGGTCTCTGCTGGCGGGGCTGGTATCGTTGTAGCAATTCCGGCAATTGCCCTCGCAATGATAACTCCCGTCGGTGCCGTTGTGCTCTTTCCAGCGCTGCTCGGTTCTTCCTCGATTTCTCTTACAAGCAAAATCCAGCTTGTTGTCCTTGCGGCGGTGGCGACAGTGGTTGCGGCGTTAGTGGGAGCCCTCTCAAAGAAAAGACCGCTGAAGTTCACTGAGAATCTTCCGGATATGATTCGTATCTCCTGGGTCGCGTGTAATGTCCTGAACATCATAATATCAGTGCTGACTGCGCCAGAGCCGCTGGGCTTCTTCGATTGGCTGCTTTTGGTGGTCTTCGGCTCGCTTATGTGCGTTGGATGGGCCGCTGCCGCATCGATAATCGCCTTCGTGATTCTCAAGCTATTCCTTCCAAAGGCGTAGACGGTGGAAGGTGCGTATAGTTTATTTCTCTCCCCACAGAAAGGTGGATATTGCGAATTGTGAACTGCGCCCCAAAACTTGGACACGGTAAATCATAGCCGTTAGGCAGCCTTTTGAAGGGCCTGCTCCCGGAACTCGACCGGGGTCAGGCCCTTCAGCCCGACCTGGCGCCTCACGTGGTTCCAGTGGCGGATGTAGGCCTCGAGGTCGGCCTTGAACCCCTCGAACGTGCCCCGGTCGCGTCCCCGGAAGAACTCGTCCTTCAGGTGCCCGAAGACCTGCTCGGTGGCGCCGTTGTCCAGGCAGTTGCCCTTGCGAGATATGCTCTGGGTGAAGCCGTTGGCGCGCAGCGCGGAGACGTAGAGGCCGTGCCGGTGCTGCCAGCCCATGTCGGAGTGCAGGATCGGGCGCGCCCAGTCGGGCTTGGCGGCCATGAGCATCGAGAGCATCTCCTCCTGCTGCGCGAGGACGGGGCGCTCCGAGACCGACCACGCCACGATCTCCTTGCTGCCGAAGTCGTAGACCGGGGCGAGGTAGGCCCTGCCGAAGGAGAGCCTGAACTCGGTCACGTCGGTGCCCATCTTCTGCCACGGGCCGTCCGCCCTGAAGTCGCGCCCGAGCACGTTCTCGAAGGTCTCGCCGACGGCCCCCCTGTACGAGCTGTACCCGCGGCGGCCGGCCCCGCGGCGGATGCCGCAGCGCAGGCCCATCTCGT
>NZ_JAQECM010000089.1:0-2710 GCF_027669965.1 Candidatus Collinsella stercoripullorum
CTGCTGGTACCGCGAACGGTTACTACTCAGTTCGGCAACTGACGAGCTGAGTAAGCAGTGAGCCACATATTTTGGTTCTATGTCGCTGGTAAAAATGAAACAGTCGTCATGTACGGCTACGTCATTTTCTCCGTACCAAACAAGCGGTTTGCAGAGATCCTCAACGTTTTCACCGGTAGCAGCAATAATTACATCTCCTTTGTGAGCGAATCTGAGGGAAGGGGCCATCGATTCAGGTAGATGCGAAATTGTTTCTGTCGCACTTAGCGAATAGGTTGTGTAAATCTCACCGTAGTGAACTGCTTCAATTCCCTTTTCCACATAGTCAGAAATGACGAATCTTTTTCCACGCCTCAAAGTTCCGATATCAGCTAAAGCAACTTGTCGAATTGAGCTATCTTCATTAAAAGAAAGCAGTGCATCTCGGTAATGCGAATACTGCTCCTGACGTGCCTCGAGTTCCGCCTCGAGTTCCGCCTCGAGTTCCGAGAAGGAGTCTAGTATCCGCACAATTTCCTCTTGGATTTCCATAGGGGGAACAGGAATGGGAATCTTGAGCAATCTTGCCTTGGAGATGTTGAAGCGAGTTACCCCGCTTGCGGTCTTAGCAAGAGCTTTTCTTATGGCTTTGCTCCGAAACAGGTGCTTGGCAAATTCTGGATGCAAGACATTCTGATTTGACGGACGAATTAAGAAGCAAAAACTATTTAGAAATATGTCGCGTGCGGGATCGACGGTTACCACCGACGTCATGCCGGCTTCTTCTGGATTTTCTGAGGAAGCGGTAAAGATGATGTCGCCTTTCTCCAGGCGACTCTGCTTTTCTCCGTCTTGCACGGAGACATGCTCCAAATAGCTCAAATCAAGAGCGGGATTCAGGAATACATTTTTATAGGGCACGAATAGCGCATTTTCATCGGGAGAGAAGTCTTTTTTGCTTTTGCCCGACAGTCCTGTGAGAAGTGATCCAATTTCTCCAAGCGTTCTGTACTCCACCCCGTCAGGACAAAGCTGCTCGATAAGCTCGTCAATCCTGCTCATCCCTACGCCTCCAGATCCGCCACGATGGCGTCGATGGCGCGGCGCAGCTCGTCCTCGCGGGCGACAATTTGCTCTATCTGGGCGTTGAGTTCCTTGATGTCGATCTTCTCGCGGGTGTCCTCCTGCTCCACATACGAACTTACGGAGAGGTTGGCGTCGTTGGCTACGATGTCGTCGTTGCTCACGAGTTTGCTGAAGTACTGGACCTCCTCGCGGTCCATGTGGGTGCGATAGATGCGCTCAATATTCTCCTCGGAGAGGTTATTGAGGTTGCCTACGTGCACGAACTCCTTGGACGCGTCGATGAAGAGCACGTCGCTCGTCTTCTTGGACTTCTTGAGTACGATGATGCAGGTGGCGATGGTGGTGCCGTAGAAGAGATTTGGCGGCAGCTGGATGACGGTGTCCACGAAGTTGTTCTGGATCAGGTACGTGCGGATCTTGCCCTCGGCACCTCCACGGTAGAGCACGCCCGGGAACTCGACGATGGCGGCGGTGCCGTCTGCGGAGAGCCAGCTCAGCATGTGCATGGTGAAGGCGAGGTCTGCCTTGCTGGCGGGTGCCAGCACGCCCGCGGGGCTAAAGCGCGGGTCGTTGATGTTGAGCGGGTTGTTCTTGCCCTCCCATTTGATGGAGTAGGGCGGGTTGGAGACGATCATCTCGAACGGCTCGTCATCCCAGTGACGGGGATCTTTCAACGTGTCGCCAAGCCTGATGCTGAAATGGTCGAAGTTGATGTCGTGCAAAAACATATTGATGCGGCACAGGTTGTAGGTGGTCAGGTTAATCTCCTGGCCGAAGAAGCCCTCACGCACGTTCTCCGCGCCAATCTGCTTGGCGGCGTTGAGCAAAAGCGATCCAGATCCGCAGCAAGGATCGTACACCTTGTTCACGCTGGTCCTGCCCGCCAGAGCGATCTTGGTGAGCAGGGTGGAGACGTACTGCGGGGTGAAGAACTCGCCACCCGATTTGCCGGCGTTGCTGGCGTACATGTTCATGAGGAACTCGTACGCGTCGCCGAAGGCGTCGATACGGTTGTCCTGGTAGCGGCCGCCTAGGTCCATGGAGCCGATCTTGTCCAGCAGGATCTTGAGCTTCTTGTTGCGCTCGAGCACGGTGTTGCCCAGCTTGGCGCTGTTCACGTCGTAGTCGGCGAAGAGCCCCTTGAGGTCGTCCTCGCTGTCGGTGCCCGCGGCGCTCGCCTCGATGTTCTTGAAGATGCGCTCCAGGACTTCGTTCAGGTCCTCGTCGTGCTTGCCGGCGAGGGCGTCGCGGCGGATGTTATTGAAGAGCTCGCTCGGCAGGATGAAGAGCCCACGCTCGTTGACCGTCTCCTCGCGCCCGTTTTCGGCTTCCTCGTCGGGTAGGGTCGCGTAGTCGAATTCGTTGCCCTCCTGTTCGTTGAGGTAGTCGGTCAGGTTCTCGGATATGAACCGGTAGAACAAGGTGCCGATCACGTATTGTTTGAAGTCCCAGCCGTCTACGCTGCCGCGCAGGTCATCGGCGATGGACCAGATGGTTTTGTGCAGCTCGGTGCGTTGAGCATCTTGGGTTGGGGCCATAGTTTAATTCCTATCCTAGGAAAACAAATCATCATAAGTATAGTGGCGCGCTTCAAATCAAGTGTTGTCCTCTATGGCTGAGTATTTGCCCCGCTGAGCACCACAGA
>NZ_JAQECM010000009.1:0-50865 GCF_027669965.1 Candidatus Collinsella stercoripullorum
GCGGGGGCGGCGGCCTCGCACACGAACACGACGCAGATGACCGTGGAGATGACGGTCAGGAATTGGGAGCGACCCGGGGTACCGGCCAGGTCGGCGGGAGGCGGGAGACGAGCATCTCCAGGAGTTCTGCGACCGCAACGGGATCTCCAAGCGCGAGTCCGAGGTGCTCCGATTGGTGCTACAGGGCAAGAGCAAGCAGGAGATCGCCGACGAGCTGTTCCTTGCGCTGGGGACGGTGAAGACCCATGTCCACAACCTGCTGGTGAAGTGCGACAAGAAGAAGCGCGACGACCTGATCCTTTATTTCTGGCAGTCGTGATCGCGCCGTGTGGCCGGAGCCCATATGTGGCGCCCTCGTGCAGTAATGGTAGGGAATCGTGGGAGAGCTTGCGCGAGCCCCTCTTTTCGGAATAATTGATACTCGAATCATATCAATTATTCCGAGAAGAGGAAGACCATGAAGCGAACCATGACCAAGCTGCGTCCCGCCGTCACCGCGGCGCTCGCGTTCTCGATGGCGGTGCCCGCGCCCATCGCGCGCGCCGCCGAGCTCGAGGCGCTGGAGGAGCCCGAGTCCCCGTCCGAGGAGGGGGCATCCCCCGAAGACGAAACCGTCCAGACCCCGCCCGTCGACGCGCCTCCCTCCGACGCCGCCGAGGCGGCGGGCGCGTCGAGCACGGCTTCCGACCCCGCGTCCCCGACCGGCTCGTCGGTCGCCGGCGAACCGTCCGCCCCCGATGCCGACTCCGGGAACGAGCAGGCGGGCTCTGACGTCTCCGCCGATGGGGCCGCGAAGGCGCCGCTGGCCGAAGGCGACGTTGCCGTCGATGCCTCGTCGTTTCCCGACGCCGCCTTCCGCGCCTGGGTGCTCGACCCCGCCAGCCTTCGCGGGGCGGGTGCCGACGGGGTGCTCACGCGCGAGGAGCGCGAGGCGGTGACCGGGATCCTCGCCAAGAGGCTCGGCATCCGCGACATCACGGGCATCGAGCTTTTCCCCAACCTCACGTTCATCGACTTCGAGGGCAACTACATCGAGCAGGCGGACCTGTCGGGAAATCCCGAGCTGCTCACGGTGTACCTGCGCAACAACTGCCTTACGAGCATCGATTTTTCGCACAACACCAAGCTCGAGTTCATCGAGATCTTCGACAACCGCCTCGCGGAGGTCGATGTGTCGATGCTCCCCAACCTCAAGTTTGTCCACCTGGACTACAACGATCTCAAGGTCATCGATCTGAGCCACAACACCAAGCTCGAGTCGGATGGCTTCGTGGGCAACAACAACCCGCTCGAGAAGGTGGTCCTTCCCAAGATCGAGGGGCGCTCCTTCGACTCGTTCGTGATCTCGGAGCTCGACGAGTACAAGGGGTACACCTCCACGCTGCCGGAATGGTACACCACCGCCGACTTCCAACCGGGCACGGGCATCACGCCCTCCACGGTGGCCGATCGCGTATACATTCCCTTCGACGGGCAGACGCTCTACGTCAAGCGGACGCCCAACGCCTATACCGTGCGCTTTGACGCCAACGGCGGCGACGGGACGATGGAGCCGGTTGCGCGCACCTGGGACGACGGCGCCCAGGCGCTGCCCGCATCCTCTTTTGGCCGCCTTGGGTACCGCTTCGCCGGCTGGGCGAAGGATCCTGACGGAAAAGCGGTGTACGGCGACGGCCAGGAGGTCGCAAACATCGCCGGCGCCAAGGATACGGGCGAGACGGTGACGCTCTACGCCGTATGGGAGCCCGTCGCCGAATCGAGCGGATACTTCCGCTCCCAGCTCTCCGGGGATGAGCGCGCGCTCTACGACGAGATCGTCTCGCAGCTCGGCGGTCTTACCGACCCCGGCGATCCCGGCGCGCTCGAGGTATATGCGCCCGATGGGCTCGACCGCTCGCTCGACCGGGCGCTGTTCGCCGCCCTGCGCGACCATCCCGAGTACTTCTGGATCGACTACTCGCGCCTCTCATGGGAGGAGACGGGCGAGTCCCGGTTCGCCCTGGCGCCGCGCGTCACCGGCGAGTCGTACTTCGTGGACGGCTTCACTGCCGAGAACCTTGCCGGCTACCGCGAGCGCTTCGAGGCCCGGGTTGACGAGGTCGTGGCGGGGGCGCCGGCAGATCCGCTGCTCGCGGTGAGGTACTTCAACTCGTGGCTTTGCGCCAACAACGTGTACAACCCCAGCGGGCTGGGCGCCTCCAACTTCTCGCGCACGGCGGCGAGCGGGATCCTGAGCGCAAACGACGCGGCGAGCGGGCCGGTGTGCTACGGCTACGCGACCGCCATGAAGGTGCTCCTCGATCGCGCGGGCATAGAGAACGCCTACGTGGAGGGATGGGCGTATAACGGCAAAAACGGTTCGGGCGAGCAGCACGCCTGGAACTACGTGAACGTCGACGGCTCATGGTACGCCGTCGACCCCACCTGGAACGACCCGTCCTCCGCCTCGGCCCCTGCGCTCGAGACCTATCTGCTGGTGGGTTCGGGTACCGTCACCGCGCCGTCCCTTGCGGGTAAGGAGGCCTTTGGCGCCAACCATGACGCATCGAAAAGCCCCGCTTTGCGCTACGGCTTGGGCTACCCGACGCTTTCCGTCGACGCATGCCCGGGCGTTTCCGCCGGGCTCGTCGAGGTGGTGGACGGGGACGCCTCCCGGCGCTTCGACTCGCTCGATGAGGCCCTTGCCGCCGCCGAAGAGGGACAGACGATTCGCCTTTGGGGCGATATCGAGCTCGCGGGAACGGCCACGGTCGCCCGCGATGCCGTCATAGATCTCAACGGCTACGGGCTGGCCTGCCCGTCGGCGGCCGCGCTGCGGGTGGATGGCGGCGCCTCGCTGAGGATCGCCAATTCCGCGGGCGCCCAGTCGACCGTCTCCTCTCGCACGGGCGCCGCCGTGATGAACGGCGGGAAGCTCACGGTCGACCCATGGGTGCGCCTGAAGGGTGCGGGCATGAGCGCTGTGTCGGGGACGGCGCCCGTGGCGGGCAAGCACGCCTATCTGGTGCGCACGACGGGGGCGTATACGGCATACGAGGTCGTGTCCCCTGCATCGCTCGAGGCGGGGGCCGCAGACGTCGCCGACGCCGGCGGCACCCTCGAGGGCCTTATCGCCTATGTGAACGGGGAGGGCAGGCCCCGGGTGGACTTCTCCTACCTCACGGCGACCGGCTCGTCCATGCCGGTTCCCGGCACCGCGGTCCCTGCATATTCCTGGGAGCTTGCTTCCGAGGCCGAGGCGGGCGACGGCCTCGCGCGCGGTACCTACACGTTCGAGGCGACGGCGTTCGGCTATGAGCTGTCCTACTCCGTCACCGTGGGGGATCGAGCTCTCGAGCAGTCGCTCGAGGCGGCTGCAAATAAGGCGGACTCCGCCCTCGCCGAGCTCGCGTCCCGGGCGGAGGCCGGTCTTGTGACCGCTTACGATCTGGAGCGCGCCCGCACCGAGGCGGACGCCGCCCTCGCCGCGATGGGGGAGGCGTCGACGGCCGACGAGGTGGATCGGATGGCCTCGGCGCTCCTCGCGCGCCTGGACGCGACGCCCACGACCGCGCAGCGGGCTTCCGACCTGGAGGCGGCCTGGCGCGCCGAGCACGCCCGCGCCCTCGCATGCGTCTTCGAGGGGTCGGTTTCGTTCGCCAATGCCGTCGAGCGTCTTGCGGCGGCGCGCGAGGCCATCGATGCGGCGAGCCTGCAGAGTCTGGCGGACATGCTTCCCGAGGGCATGGGGGCGGCCGACCGCGCGCTCGTGGCCTCGATTGCGCGGTCGCAGATCGAGGCTGCCGCCGATGGGCTCTCCGGTCTGGAGGCCCTCGCGGCGGCAGCCGCCTGGTCCCAGGGCGCCGCGGCGGTGGTCGACGGGTTGCCCGACCCGGTGACCGGGGACGAGGTCGAGCCGCTCCAGGATCTTGCCGACAGCCTCAGTGCCCTCGAAGGAGAGGTGCGCCGCCTTATCTCGTCCGTCGATGCGTCGCGGATCTCCGATCTTCTCGACGAGGCCCTTGCCGCTGCAGATGGCGAGGGCGAGCAGCAGCCTGGTGATGTGGGCCAGCCCGGCGAGGGCGAGCAACCCGGCGATGATGGCGAACAGCCCGGCGACGGGGAGCAGCAGCCCGGCGATGATGGCGAGGGCCAGCCCGGCGACGAAGAGAAGCCGGGAGACGAGGAGAAGCCCGGCGAGGGCGAGGAGCAGCCCGGGGATGAGGACCAGCCCGGCGACGATTCGACGGGGCTGGAGGACGGCTCCACGGAGACTGACGATGGGACGTCCGAGTCCGACGATGCCGGTTCGGTAACCGAGGACCACAAAGATCGGGTTCCGTCATCAGCCGGCACGCTGCAGCGGGAAATGACTGCCGACAACGGCCGAAACGAGGGGGCGTCCCGATCCCTGACGTCAAGCGCTGCCGCGGAGTCCACCTCATCGACCTCGACGGGCACCGACGCTCAACGCGATGAGGCGGTGCAGGATGAGGATGCGGCTACGGCGAGCGCGTCGACCAAGGCGAGCACGTCGGCTGAGGCAGATTCCGACGTACCGGTCGCAGGTGTTGCCGCTATCGCCGCAGCGCTCGCTGCGGCAGCGGGCGCTGTGATAAGGTTCCGACGCCGTTCGTAGCCGCCCATATCCGAACACTCCCGATCGGAATGGCTTCACGGGGAGGGGGCGCGGGTGATCCCGCGCCCCCTCCTTGCGTTTGTGGTCCCGTTTGCCCGGAGGTTCGCCCCGCCTGCCGAAGGGGGGCACGGACCGCGCGGGCAGCCTTTGGACCCGGGTTTGATACCTTAAGGATTGCCTAAGGAATCCTCGAGATATCCCGTGGGTGCAACGGGTAACAGAAGCGGACCTAGTAAGTGCGCCCGGTCCCGGTATGAGGCCGGACGGGAAAGGAGATGCACGATGTGCACGGGTATTCGCTTTAACGACGCGGACGGGAAGATGTTCTTCGGCCGCAATCTCGATTGGACCCAGGGCTACGGCGAGCGCGTGGTGGCGACGCCTCCCGCCGCTCGGGTTCCCGCGGCGTTCGATCGCCCCAGCGACCCGAAGGTGGGACATGCCGTCATCGGCATGGGGATCGTCGTCGACGGCATTCCGCTCTATTTCGATTGCGGCAACGATGCCGGGCTCGCCGTCGCGGGTCTCAACTTTCCCCAAAGTGCGCGCTATGCTCAGCGGGCGCACGAGGGGTCGGTGAACGTCGCCGCCTATGAGTTCCCCTATTGGATCGCTCGCACGTTCTCGACGGTGGAGGAGGTTCGGTCCGCCCTTGCGGGGGTGAACGTCGTGGCGAAGCCGGTCAACGACCGGCTCCCCGTTGCGAACCTCCACTGGATCATCGGCGACGCGACGGGCAGCATCGTGGTCGAGTGCATGGAAGACGGGCTCCACATCTGGGAGAACGACGTCGACGTGCTCACCAACGAACCCGATTTCGGGTGGCAGCGCACCAACCTCAGGAACTACCTCATGCTCGACGACGAGGAGCCCGCCCATGTCGAATGGCGCGGCGCCGCGCTGGCGCCCTTCGGTTCGGGCATGGGCATGCAGGGAATGCCCGGGGATTACGGCGGTCCTGCCCGCTTCGTGAAGGTCGCGTTCGTGAACAGCCATTATCCCATGCAGACGGAGGAGCGCGCCAACGTCGTGCGCCTGTTCCGCACCCTCGGATCGGTCGCCGTGCCGGACGGGTGCGCCAAGATGGCTGACGGATCCTGCGAGAAAACCCTGTACACCAGCTGCTTCTCCGCGGCGAGCCTCACCTATTACCATGCGGTCTACGACGACCCCACCATCCGTGCATACCCGCTGTCCTCCGTGGACCTGACGGGCGCCGAGCCCGTGGTCGTGCCGCCGGCGGCCTAGATGCGATTCCGAAACGATTTGATAGGGGAATGCACATGACCGCTCATTTGCAGACCAGACACGCCGCTTCAGATGGGCGGAGCGCTTCTGCCGGGGAGAGATTCCTCGTGCTGCCCATCATCGTCCTCATCCTTGCCCAGATGGGCGCTACGGGCGACAGCGGGGCGCTGTCGCTTGCCGCTTCGGCGCTTACCGCCGACCTGGGCGCCACCACCTCCGATATCCAGCTCGCCAATATGATCTATCCGCTCGTGGGCGGTGCCTTCATGGTCGCCGGCGGCCTCATGGGCACCATCTTGGGCTGGAAGCGCACGTTCCGCGCCGGCGCGCTCCTGTGCGCCGCGGGCGAGGTGGTGCTCGCCGTGGCGCCCAACATGTTCGTGTTCATCTGGATCGGCCGCGTGCTGGTGGGCTTTGGGGCGAGCTTCATGATCCCCTCGGTTTTGGGCCTCATCCCCCTGCTGTACAAGGGGTCAAACCGCACGGTCGCGTTCGGCTGCATCGGGGCGGCCTCGGGGCTCTCCGCGGTGCTGCCGCTCATACTCGGCGTCGTCATGGAGGCGGCGGGCATGCGCGTCACGTTCTTCGTGCTCGGCGTGTATTTCGTCATGGTGTTCGCGGTATCGTTCAGCCTGCCGCCCATCGCGCAGGACGGTGGGAGGCTCAAGTTCGACGGCCTCGGTGTCGCCTTCGCAGCGTCCGGACTCTTTTTGTTCCTTATCGGCATCTCGAGCGTTTCGTCTTGGGGCCTCGTAAAGCCGCTTCAGGGAGCTCCCTTCACGGTGCTCGGGATATCTCCCGCGCTGCCGCTCGCCGCGCTCGGCCTGGTGCTTCTTGCGGTTCTTATCAGGGTGGAGCGTGGGGTGGAACGCAAAAACGGCGTGGCCCTGCTGCCGCAATCCTTCCTCACCACTCCTCAGGTGCTCGCCGGACTCGTGGCGAACGCCATCATGTTCTTCTTCATGGGCGCTCAGTCCATTCTCATGGCACCTTACCTGCAACTCGTCGCCGGATGGTCTCCCATCGCGGTGGGAACCATCTCGATCGTCACCGGTGTCCCCACGTTCGCGCTCGCGCTTGGAATCCCCAAGCTCGCTCCGCACGCGAACCCGCGCCACGTGATCCAGGTCGGTTATGTCGCCATGGCCGCGGCGCTTCTCATCATGGCGCTCTCGGTCACGCCACAGGGGTCTGTGCCCGCCCTCGTGTACCTGGGCGCCTTCATGGCCGGCGTCGGAGCGGGCTCGGTGTCATCGCATGCGAGCAACGTCGTCGCGCTTGCCCTTCCGGAGCGCGACGCTTCGCAGTCCGGTGGTATCCAGAGCACGATGCGCAACGTCGGCCAGGCCCTCGGTGTGGCGTTCCTGGGCGCTGTCCTGCTCCTGGGAATCACGAACACCGTACGCACCCAGGCGATGGCCGATCCATCCATTTCCCCGCAGGTGACCAGCCAGCTTGCCGGCCTCAATATCGACTTGGGCAGCAGCAAAGCGTTCGAGGGGCAGATAGCGGATATTTCCATGACGCCCGGGGAGCGCGCCGAGCTCGTGGGGATCGAGGCGTCTGCGCGCTACGACGCCACCCGCGCTGCCTACGTGGTCGGTGCGGCGATCGTGCTGCTCGGTCTTCTCTCCACGCCGGCGATCAAGATCACCAGCCATGACCAGGCTGCCGAGGCGGAGGGGAAGGGCACCGAGAGGTCTCGTGCCGGCAGCGCGAGCTGATGCCGCCTGACGGATAGGGCGCGATGCCCGCAGCGTCGCGGCGAACCCGAAACGCAGGGCGCCCCGCCCCGCATTGAACTGCGGGGCGGGGCGCTGTCGGGTGCATGCGGGAGGGACGAGGGAGGTTCTCTTGGTCACGCCGATGAGGCGGGCCTCCGTCTCGAGGGGCGGCGCTACGGACCTTTGCATGCCGCCACCTCCTAGTTTTAGAAGGTGACGACGGCGCTGGAGGCCGTTACCGGCGGGCTTTATCGGCCGCGCGGCTCATCGCCAAGAAGACGGCACCGGCTGCCGTCGCGGCGATTGTAGCCAAAAGGACGGGGGAATCGGAGGTCTGGGCGAGTTTCCCGTCGTCTGCCTTCGAATCCTCGCGCTCCTCCTCGCGGACGGTGTCCCCATCTTCGGGGGCCTCATTTGCGCCCTGATCGCCTGCAGGCTGCTTCGCGTTGTCGTCGGGCTGCTGGTCGTTTCCGGCGTCCGGGGTCTCCTCATCGTCGGAGCCCGTGTCCTCACCGGAATCCGGTTCGTTCTCGCCGTCGCCCGCATCCTCGCCGTTGCCCGCGCCTTCGCCGTCGCCGGGGCTCTGACCGTCGCCGTCGCCGTCAGGGTTTTGACTGTCGCCGTCGCCGGGTTCCTGGCCGTCTTCGTTGCCGCTTTCGCTCTCGTCCCCGGCCCCGTCGCCCTCGGCGGGCGGGACGGTATCGCCCTCGCCGCCGTCTCCGGATTCGGGCTCATCGAGGTCGATCGTGAAGCGGACGACGGTCTGCTGTCCGTACTTGTTGGAGGCGGCGAGCGTGTAGACGCCCTCCGCGTCCACCTCATCGCCCGCCCGATACCCCTCTACGAGCTCGCCCCAGTCGGGGTCGGCGGCAGCCCTGGTCGCCACCTCATCGCCCGCCTCGGCGTCGACGGGCAGGCCCGTCTCGGTGTCGACGACGACGGGCAGCTCCTTGCGGTAGAGCTCGACCGAATCGGCCCGCTCGACCACGGGCGTTACCGCTGCGGAGTAGGTGGCCCCGTCCTCGATGCCCGTGATGGTGGGGGGCACGGGAACCTCGTCCAGCACATCGCCCGTGAAGAACCGCGGGTTGCCCCAGCCGGCATGGCTGTTGCCGGCCCCCTTGTCGGTGTTTTTGAGGGTGATCGCGACCGCGTTCTCGGGGATAGCGACCAGCACGTGCTCCTGCACAGCGTACCACCCCATGATGGGCCCGGTGTACAGGTTGACCTCTTCGGTCGAGCCGTCCTCTTTGCGGATGGTCGCCCATACCTCGGGCTGGATCTTGCCGTTCATGCCCCAGTTGACGTTCTGGCGAACGGTCCCGTTGATGCCGACCCAGGCGTCAAAGTAGGTGTAGCCCTTGCCCTCGATGTCAAACGTCGTGCTTCTGGTGTCGTTTTGGCGGATGCCCACGGCGTAGGGGACCTCGCAGCGGCCGTTCCACAGGCTCACACCCTCGAAGGTCGCCCCGTTGTTGCTCGTCACGCTGTCGGCGCCTGCGGCGGCGACCTCGCCGTCGACCACCTGCACGTACGCGGTCGCGTTCGCGGTGTTGCCCCGGTCGTCCTCCACCGAGAAGACGATCTTGTACAGGCCCGCGGCGAATCCCCCTTCGGTTCTGTCCTCCTCGAGCCCTCCGTCGTCAACGGTCACCCGGTCGATGAGGTCGCCCTGGTAGATGCTCGTCGCAGACGAGACGAGGCTCATGGCGTCGAAGCTCGCGGCGTCCTCGGGGGCGAGCACCGTGATCGACTCCTCGGCGGTAAGGGAGATGCTCGGCCACGACGTCCATGCGAAGGGGTAGCCCTCGGAGACCATGTCGGGGTAGCCTTTGGCGCGGTCGAAGAAGATCTCCTTGTGATGGCCGTGGAAGCCCTCGTGTGCGGCGTCGATGGACAGGAAGCAGCCGGGGCGGGCAAGAAGGTCGACGCGGTAGTAGCGTCCCTCGCTCGCGCCGCTGTCATCGTGGTTGAGCTTGACGTTGCTCCAGGCGTGGCTGTTGGTTCGCACCCAGTACGCCTTGATGCCCATGCGCTGGCACAGGTAGGCGCTTCCGCGCGCGTTGCCGCCGCAGACCGATTGGCCGTCGGCGAGCGCCTCGTCCATCATCTGGCCGCCCTTGTAGCTGATCCAGTCGGCATAGGGGTACAGCACGGCGCGCAGGCGCTGCGCGTCGGTCATGCCGTCCTTTTGGTTGGAGAGGAACCGCGTGGCGTTCGCCTCGGTCGCGAGCAGCCGCGCATGGTAGTACACCTCGCCGTCGCCGTCCTTCTGCCCATAGCGCTCGGGGACGAAGAACGAGACGGTTCCCGCCAGGCCGTTTTTGGACGAGACGGAGGTTTCCCAGTCCTTGACGTGGAAGCACCGGGGCTCGTTATCCAGGATGGTGGAGGTCAGATAGGCGGCGTCTGCGGCGGATACGCGGATGCCGGCGGCGTACAGGTCGATATCGATCCGGTACACGCTCTCGCCCCACCGGGTGACCAACGGATAGGCGTCCACGTTGTCTCCGAAGTCAAGGAGGGTGCTGACCGAGAGGTCGAAGGCGGCCTTGCCCTGCTCGTCGAGGTAGTCGCGGCCGGTGTACAGGAAGCTCGCGAACGGCGACGTGAGATAGTCGAGGTCAGCGTCGAGCTTCGTGCGCTCCCTGTCGCGAACGGTCATCTTGACGGTGCGCTCGCGCACGAGGCCGCCGCCGTCCTCGACGCGGTAGGTAACGTTAAACGTTCCGGTCTCGCCGGCGATGTAGTCGGTGGTGTAGGTGACCTCATTCGAGAGGTCGTTGCCCTCTCGGCCGTTGCGCAGGGTCCCGGCGGGACCTCTGACCGGCTCGTCGGTGGAGCCTGGATCGCCCGAGAGCGTCCGCGCGAAGACCCCCTCGAGGATGTTCTCGGGAGTCACCTGATCGGGGATGGCGAACTCCTTGTCCGATGCGGAGAGCCAGGGGGTCGCCTCGGGCTTGCCGAATGAGGCGTCCGCCCAGATGGTGTGGTTGTTGGGGTGCGCGCCCTTATCCGTCGCTTCGGCGACAAGCTCGAGGACCCGCACATGCGAGATGTCGACCGAGACGAACTCCGCATCGCTGAGCTCGGTCATCTCCGGGCTCTCCCAGAGCACCTCGCCGTCTCCCACGACCTTGAACACGACGCGGGCGCTCTTGCCGTCCGCGCGCGCCGACGCCCCCACGCCGACCCACGACTCGAATGTCTCGTAGCCGTAGTCCTGGATGTCGTTGTAGCAGATGGTTGACGGAGCGTGCGCGAACATGCCCGTATCGAAGGTGCGCTCCCGTCCGTCTGCGAGCAGGGAGAGGGGTTCTCCGTCATAGCTCGCGTCGAGGTACAGCTTGCCCCAGCCCACAGAGTACCCGGTTGGCTCACGGTCGGAAAGGTGCTGGGCGTATCCCGCGTCAACGGTTGCGCCGCGTTCGATGGCGAAGGCTGCCGCGGTCGGGGTGCTCTCGATACCGATGGCGGCGATCGGGCCGGCAACGGTGATGGTCGTGATCGCCGCAAGGGCGACGGCCGCGCGACGGGCGGCGGGGGATGGGCTTCTCATGCTCTTCTCCGCGTGCTCGAGGGTGATATCCGACGCCCCGGGGGGCGGTGCCCGATTCTAGCAGCTCCCTCCTATATGTTGCAAAATACACAACATTTACGATGCCCGGAGGTCGGGCCTCCGGTCTCCGCGGCATGGGAAACGGCCCCTTCCGGAGGAAGGGGCCGTTTCCGAGGGGGGGACGGCTTGGGGGCGGCCGGCGAGAACCGGATCTACGCGTTTCGCGGCGCGGCCGCAGACAGATCGCCTGCCCGCATGGCGGCTTGCCCCGTCTGCTCCAGGTACCTGCTGATGAGGTATCGGGTGATCGCGGAGCGCGACGCGATGCCGACGATCTTGCCGTCGACCACCACCGGCATCTTCTTCACGCCGGCGCGGCTCATGGCGGTGCAGGCTTCCTCGAGCGAGGCGTTCGCGGGGATCGTGAGCGGCTCGTCGACGCCGATCTCGAGCACGTTGAGGTCCATGATCTGGCTGAGCTTCTGCTCGAACTCGGCGTCAGGATCGCGGAAGACGTCCATGAAGAACACCGTCTCGCCCATCGAGACGGGGGTGTAGTCGATGGTGCGCAGGTAGCGCATGATGTCGCCGTCGCTGATGAAGCCGACGACGGCGCCGTCTCCCTTGACGATCGGCGCGCCGCTGATCTTCCTTGCGGCGAAGAAGGACAGGGCCTCGCGCACGGTGGCGGTTTCGGGCAGGGTGTAGACCTCGCGCTCCATGAACGTGGAGAGCGCGTCGGGCGATACCTTGGGCTCGCCACCTGAGTTCTTGAGGCGGTTGTAGTAGCCGTCGACGAAGGCGAGGTAGATGATGAAGCCCACCACGTAGGCGATCGCGGTGAGCGCGAAGCCGTTGGTGAGGCCGATGCTCTCCTGCATAAAGCCCATGAGCAGCGACCCGATACCGATGCCGATATCGTATGACAGCAGATAGGTCGCATTGGCGACGCCGCGCTTGGCGGGCGGGGTGGTTCCGGTCACGAAGGATTGGAACAGCGGCTGGAGGATGCCGTATCCAAGACCGAAGAAGAAGCCGGCGGCAAGCAGGTGCGCGCCCGTCTGGAGGAAGGCGTAGCTCGCCATGGTGAGGATGAGGATCACGATGCTGATGAACACCAGGATGCGGTGCTTGCCGGCGTCGATCATCTTCTGCGTGGAGAGCTTGGACAGCAGCATGCCCGCTACGAGGCAGATGTAGAAGTAGGGGATGACGTCGTTGAGGCCCTTCTCCTGCGCGAGGATGGAGGAGTAGGCGATCACGGCCCCGTAGGGAATCATGAGGAACATCATGTTGCCCATGAACGGCAGCGCGGGTTTGTAGATGGACTCCTTGAGGGAGAACTTGCGACGCTTGATCTTGGGATAGCTGATGCGGCAGCACGAGACGCAGATGAACGCCGCGACCGAGATCGCGAAGACCGTGAGGAACGAGGCGGTGCTGCTCAGGTGGTTCTGGACCTGGATGCCCACGAACGGGCCGACTGCCATGCCGATGGAGATGGTGAACGCGAAGCGGCTGATGTCCTCGGTGATCTTGTTCATTGGGAGCACGTCGCCGGCAAGCGTCATCGTCGCCGAGCCGCATACCGAGTAGACCGCCCCCATGAACAGGCGGATCGCCACGAGCGCCCCGAAGAACGGGAAGGCCGGAAACAGCGGGAACGCGATGCAGAACATCGCGAGGAAGAGGAGGTAGACGCGGTAGCGATTGAAGTTATCGAGCAGATAGCCCGCGATGGGACGGAACAGCACCGTCGCGACCGACATCGCGGTGAGCACGATGCACACGCCCGAGCCCGTGATGCCGATCTGCTGGCAGTAGACCGGGATGATGGGGATCGACGCGTAGAACGCCGCCAGAACGAGCAGGTTGGTTATGAACAGGAGAACGAATCTCCTGTTCCATATCTTGTTGGTTTTCTCCATATAGGGCACGACTTCCTCTCTGTTCCATAAATAGTTGCAATTGCCACCAAATTAGGATAGGAAGGCCGCTGCGCCAGTCAATATCAAGTTGCAATTGCCACCAATTTGGCGTCTGCACCGAAGCGTATAATCTAGCTCCGGCATAAGGAGGCCGATTGCATGACGAGCACCATGGACGATCCGTTCAAGTCGATTTCGGTCCTATACCGCAAGTCGCATATCTGGCTCAACGTCGCCTGCGCCGATTTGGGGCTCACCGCCGCCCAGGCGGTGGTGATCCTGATCGTGTGCGACTTCGGGACGCTGACCCAAGATGAGGTCACCAAGCGCCTCGGGCTGGACAAGAGCGTCGTGGCAAAGACGCTCGCCAAGCTGGAGGAGTCAGGCTTCTTGGAGCGCTCGACCAACGCGCGGGACAAGCGGACCTACGATATCAGGCCCACCGAGCGCGCGCTGGGGGTGTATCCGCTCGTCAGAGAGCACGTCGGCGAGTGCTTCGCCCGCATGACGAGCGCTATGGGCGAGGAGGACAGGGCGGAGTTTCGTCGCCTGCTCACGCTCGCCGCCGAGACCACGATCGAACAGGGAGACTGATCGGGAGGGATGTTCATGTTGAGGGTGAGTCGCATGCTGCTGGGAGGCAATCTCGACCTCTCCGTGCTCGAATCTGCCGAGCGGTCGACCTTCGTCGTGGTCGATGACGCTCTCCGGCAGTACTCTTCCTTTATCTTGCGGCTCGTTGCCGCGACCGTCATCGCCACGGCGGGCATAGCGGCCGACTCTGCGACGACGGTGATCGGCGCGATGCTCGTCGCGCCCCTCATGTCGCCCATGCTCGGTACCGCCCTCGCCGCCGCCGTGGGGCGTCCCTCCGATGCCGTGCGGACGTTTCTTCAGACCGCCTTGGGCATGCTGCTTGTCGTTGCGGTCGCGTTCGCGGTGGCGGCGATAATCCCGGCGGGCATCTCGATGGAGACGAATTCCCAAGTCACCTCTCGAATCTCGCCGAGCCTGGTGGACATGACGATCGCGTTTGCCGCCGGCTTCGTCGCCGCTCTCGCGGCGATGCGCAACGACATTCCCGATGCGGTGCCCGGAGTCGCGATATCCGCGTCGATCGTTCCTCCGCTGTGCGTGGTGGGCGCGGGGCTATTCGAGGGATCGTACGCCGCCGCCCTGGGCGCTTTCACGCTGTTCCTCACGAACTACGTGGCGATTCAGGCCATGGGCGCGATCGTGTTCCTTCTCATGGGCTTGGGCTCGAAGCGGCTGACGGCGGCAGACGAGCGATCTCGGACCATGTGGTACGTCCTCGTCGCCATCTCGGTCGTCGCGCTCGTGGTGCTGCTCGGCGGCGCGAGCATGCGCGTCGCGCGCGCGGCGGAGCGCGACCGCGCCGTCCGCGAGGTCGCCGTCGAGTGGGCGGGCGACTCGGGCTACCGCATCTCGCAAATGGACATCGTGGGCGATGACCTGTTTATCGAGGTGTCGGGTTCGGGGGATGCGCCGTCTGCGCGCGATCTTGATGATGAGCTCGATCGCGAGGGCGTCGAGTTCGGTCGCGTCTCCGTTGCCGTCCGTTTTGAGGAGACGAGCGAAGGCTGATGCGCCGCGCGATCTAGTCGTATACTTTTGCGGCTTTGAACAACGCCGACGGGAAGGATGTGGGCAATGTCGCTGCTGCGTGGAAGCGTGGTCAGCTTGGGCGAGCTCGTGCGCCGCGATCCGGTGCTCGCGGCGGCTGTCGTGCTCGCGGCGCTGTCGTGCGCCGTGGTTCCGCCCGATGCCGGGTACCTGGACTATATCGACCTTCGCACGATCGGAATGCTGTTCAGCCTCATGGTCATCATGGCGGGGCTCACGCGCCTCGGTGTGTTCACCGCGGTGTGCCGGTACCTGCTGGCCGTCGCGCGCTCTCCGCGCAGGCTCAGCCTCGTGCTCTCCTTGCTGGCGTTCTTTTCCAGCATGCTCATCACCAACGATGTCGCGCTGGTCACCTTCGTCCCCCTCGCCCTGCTCGCGCTTCGTCCGCTGGGATCGGAGCGACTCACGTGCTTCACCGTGGTGATGATGACGGTGGCGGCTAATCTTGGCAGCATGTTCACGCCGGTGGGAAACCCGCAGAACCTGTACCTGTATTCCGCCTCCCATCTGTCGCTCTCCGGTTTCCTGCTGCTCATGCTGCCCTATACGGTCGCCGCTCTCGTCCTGATCGTGCTTTCGGTTCTTTTCTTTGCGCGGGTTCCCGTCGATTCGCCGGGGGCCGAGGGGCCCGGTGCGGACGCCGCGGGAATACCCTGGGCGCGCATCGTCCCATGGGCCGTCGCATTCGTCTTCGCGCTGCTTTCCGTTGCGCGAATCCTGCCATTCCAGGTTGTCGTCGTCGTAACGGTCGCGATCGGCCTGGTGGCCGATCGCGGGGCGATCGCGCACATCGATTACGCCTTGCTCGCCACGTTCGTCGCCTTCTTCGTTTTCGTGGGCAACATGGGCCGCGTCGAAGCGGTCGACGCCCTCATCGCGCAGATGGTGGAAGGGCACGAGCTCGCCGTGTCGGTCGCTGCGAGTCAGGTGCTCTCAAACGTGCCGGCTGCCATTTTGCTTTCGGGCTTTACCTCGAACTGGTCCGCACTCATCGTGGGGGTCAACCTGGGCGGGCTGGGCACTTTGATCGCCTCGATGGCGAGCCTCATCTCTTACAAGCAGGTCGCGCTCGCCCTGCCTCGCGCGAAGGGGCGCTATCTGGCGCTGTTCACTGCATGGAACCTGGTGTTCCTCGTCGCCCTGCTTGCCGTGTGCCTCGTTGCGGGCTAGCCCGCCTGCGCGGACGCGGCGACGGCGCTATTCCGTATCGGGGCCTGACGGCTGCCGTCTCCCGTCTGGGGGCTGCCTGCAGGCTCGCTTCAGCGCCCGGAGCGCGCTCGGAAGCGCGAACCTTCAGGTTTCGTCGCGGGCCCCGGATACGGTTGCGTCTGGCGGATGGGGCGGGCGGCTGACGGGGGGCGTTGGGCTACGATTCGGTGGCGGGCAGCCGTAACGCGCCACCCCGTCCCTCATGGAGATGGTACCGTTTCGCGAAATCGCTTTTGACGTAGTCCATGAAGCGCTGGGCTATCGCAGACGGCTGCTCTCCCAGAAGCCAGGTGAAGCCTATGGTCGAGTAGAGCGGCTTGTCGAACGAGATGCACGCGATATCGGTCGCCTGATAGGTGGTCACCAGGCGCCGCGAGAGGACCGAGGTCCCCATGTGATGCTGGACCGCCTTGATGAGCATGCGGTGTCGCGTGTGGTGCAACGGGGAATTTGGGTTGAATCCCTCCGCATTGCAGGCGCTGAGGAACATCTTGGTCACCTCGGACTGCTCCTCGAGCAGGATGAAGCGCTCGTTTCTGAGCTCGCCTACGTCAATTCGCTCGCGTTCGGCAAGGGGATGGTCGGAGGGGCACACCAAGACGAGCTCGTCTTGGACGATATCGGTGTGCTCGAACCAGTCCTCATCCAAGAAATCGGTGCGGGCGAGCGCGATGTCGATCTTGTTCCGCTTGAGCTTGTCGAGCAGGTCGTTCTGGTTGCGCTCGTAGAATTTGATCTGAACCGACGTGTTGCGCACCCAATAGGACGCAAAGCACTCGGCGAACCCGTATTCCTCGGTAAGGGGCAGGGCGCCCATGGAGAGGACGAAGGTGGATTCCCTTTTGTACTGCTGCAGATGCGCCACCTCGTGCTGATATTCGGGTAGCGCCTTGCGCACGTAGCCGTAGAAGTCGCGTCCCGCCTGGGTGAGCTCTATCCCCGATCTCGTTTTCTTGAACAGCTTGACGCCGAGCTCCCGTTCGAGCTGAGACATCTGCTTAGAAAGGGAGGACTGCGAGATGAAGAGCTTGTCTGCCGCGTCGACGAACTTGCCGGTGTTGGCGATCGTAAAGAACGATTCGAGCTTTCTAAAGTCCATGCTCCGCCTCTTTCGGTTCCTTTGCGGCATGCATCAGAAGAATCGAACAGTGGGTTATTATTTCCTGCGGTTCATAGCCGCGTAGACCGTTCGCCGAGGAAATCACCGCACATACGGCATGCTAACATGCCGCTTTGGACTCGTGTCTTTCCCTTTTTTCAACGTATTGTAGCCTGACCCTGCGTTATTCCACTTTAGAAATTCATGATGAACAAGGCGAATCTCCAACACCGTCTCGGGCGGATAAAGATATGGCCAAGGCACATCTGGACTTTAAGGAAAGGAGTCTCCATGCCTAAGGTTTATCAGGATCTCCGTTCGTTCCTCGAGGTGCTCGAGGAGGAGGGCCAACTCGTCCACATCACCAATGAGGTGGACCCCGATACCGAGATCGGTGCCGCCGGCCGTGCCGCCAGCCGCATCCCCAACGGCCCCGCGGTCATGTTCGAGCACATCAACGGCTACCCGAAGGGTCAGAAGGTCGTCACCAACGTCCACGGCTCCTGGGCCAATCACGCGCTCATGATGGGAATGGACAAGAACACTTCCACCAAGGATCAGTTCTTCGAGCTCAACCGCCGTTGGGATCTCTTCCCGGTCAAACCCAACGTCGTCTCCCGCGATGAGGCCCCGTGCAAGGAGAACACCATCGAGGAGGGGGACATCAACCTCTTCGAGCTCCTGCCGCTCTACCGCATCAACGAGCAGGATGCCGGCTGCTTCATCTCCAAGGCCTCCATCATCACCGCCGATCCCTCCGATGTCGGCAACTTCGATAAGACCAACGTCGGCACGTATCGCATCCAGGTCAAGGGCAAGGACCGCATCGGCATGCAGTGCCTGGCGATGCACGATATCGCCAAGCAGCTGTGGGAGGCCGAGAAGAAGAACGAGCCGTTCCCCGTCTGCATCACCCTGGGCAACGCTCCTCTCGTGACCTTCATGGCCTCGACGCCCATCTCCTACACGCAGAACGAGTACGAGTTCGTCGGCGCCCTCAACGGCGGCGTCCCGGCTGACATCGTCAAGTCCGATCTCTATGATCACCTCTATGTGCCCGCCGGCGCCGAGGTCGTCCTCGAGGGCTACATCATGCCGCGCGTCCGCACCGTCGAGGGCCCCTTCGGCGAGTTCCCGGGCTCCTATTCCGGTTCGCGCCTGCAGTGCGAGGCCAAGATCACGCACGTGACCTATCGCACCGACCCGATTTTCGAGAACCTCTACCTTGGTATGCCCTGGTCCGAGATCGACTACCTGATGGCGCTGAACACCTCGGTGCCCATCTACAAGCAGCTCAAGGTCGACTTCCCCGAGATCGTCGCCGTGAACGCCATGTACACCCACGGAATGACCGAGATCATCTCGATGAAGCCGCGCTACGGTGGCCAGGCGACCGGCGCCGCCTTCCGTCTGCTCTCCACCCCTCACGGCATGCCCTACTGCCACAACGTCATCGTCGTCGATGACGTCGTGGACCCCTTCGACCTCGATCAGGTCATGTGGGCGCTCTCCACGCGCGTCCGTCCCGACAAGGACGTCAAGGTCGTTCCCAACTGCGCCGGCATGCCGCTGAACCCGACCGAGGAGATTCCGGGCATCACCGCCAAGCTCATCATCGACGCCACCACGCCGGTCGATCCCGAGCCCATGAAGCGCTCCGTCGAGCTGCTCAAGGATCCTGCGAAGACCGCTGACTACAGCAAGATCATCAAGGACCTGATGGGCGCCAAGTAACCTACCGCCTTTTCTTCGATCTACGTTTTTTTCTTTGAAGGAGGAATGACACATGCAATGCCCGCGTTGTGGTCATGAGGAGATTTCGACCATTGCCACCTCTCCTGTCGAGGGTGCATGGGAGATGTACCAGTGCGATGTCTGCATGTATTCTTGGCGCTCGACCGAGAACGTGCACGTTGACGACGTTTTCAAGCTTGACGACGAGAAGATCGCCAAGCTGCAGGTGATTCCGCCCGTTCCGCCGCTGGAGGCATAAGACGGATCCGAGCCGCATTAAGCCGGCTTTGATGGTGGGGCGGGCAATGGCGCTTGCAGGGTGTCCAGCGCCCGCCCCACTTGTGTCGATTGGGGGCGAATCCCCGGCGTCTGCCGAATTCGCCTTGGAAAACACGTGATTTCATTCAAGAAAGGGGGAGTCGGCCATGAAATTTGGCAAGAGGGAGATCGGCTTTATCGCCGGTATCGTTGTCGCGCTGATCGTATGGTTCGCTCCGCTGCCGGGTATCGAGGGCAACGCCAAGCTCATGCTTGCCTTCACGCTCATGACGGTCGTCTGGTGGGCTCTGCAGATCGCCCAGAACGGCTACACCGCAGGTGTCCTGCTTGCGCTCATGTGCATATTCCAGCTCGATGAGCCGGCCGAGATCTTCTATGCGTGGACGGGTACCACGATGTGGCTCGTCATAGGTGCCTATCTGATCGCCAACGCCGTGCAGACCTCGGGACTGGGCGAGCGCATCGCATATAGCTACATGCTTCGCTTCGTCACCGGGTTCAAGAGCATCATCGTCGGTATCTTCGCGCTCACCGCGATCCTGTCGCTGCTCATCCCACATCCCTGGCCGCGCGCCTTCCTGATCATGGCGGTCATGGCCGTCATCATCAAGAGCTCCGGCATCTCGGCTGGCGACGCCGTCAAGATCGGCTTTGCCGTCTTCGCCGCCTCTGTGCCCTGCTCGCTCATCTTCATCACGGGCGACGCGGTGATCAATCCGCTTGCCGCCTCCTATGCGGGCGGTGCGGACTTCGTGACCTGGTTCAAGGTCATGGGCGTTCCCGCCATCATCATGAGCGTCATCACCCTGGTGCTCTTCCTGCTGCTTTTCCGTGCGGAGAAGGACTACGCTGTCGACAAGGAGGCGATTCGCGTCAAGCTCGCCGAAATGGGCAAGATGAGCGTCGTTGAGATCAAGACCATCGTCTGGGTCGTTCTCGCCATCGTCCTGTGGCTCACCGAGTCCATCCACGGCATCGATATCGGCTGGGTCACCTTCGCGGTCGGCATGCTCATGAGCATGCCCATCGTCGGCGACCTCAACGCCGCCAAGGATTGGAGCGCCGTCCCCATCCACGTGCTCGTCTTCCTGACCGCCGCTATGGCCATCGGCCACGTTGGTGCCGACACGGGCATGAACGCTTGGATCGCGTCCTTCATGCCCACCACCGTGCCCGACAACATGTTCCTTGTCGCGGCGATCATCGTTGCCCTGTCCTTCGTCATCCACATGCTGCTCGGGTCCGTCATCGCCGTCATGGGCGTCGCCGTGCCCGCGATCCTCGCCTTCGCGCAGCCCTTGGGGATCGACCCCATGGTTGCCACGATGATCTGCTACATGGCCGTCGCGGCGCACTACCTCTTCCCCTTCCAGCACCTCAACACGCTGGTTGGAGCGAGCCCCGATACGGGTAACTACACCCAGAAGGAGACCTTGAGGCTCGGAATCGTCTTGATTCCCTTCCTGTTCGTCATCGCGTGGATCATGGTCGGCTGGTTCATGATCATCGGCTTGGCTTGATGCCGCGGAAAACGCATCATCTGCCAGCGCGAGACGGGTGGCGGCACGAGCGGGATCGCTGCTGGTGCCGCTCCCGCCTCGCTTGTTCTGTCCATATCAAGGCTTTTGGGCATTTTGCCCGGAGAGCCATACGACATCCGAAGGGAAGCATTCCGATGGAAAGCAAGAAGCGCATCATCGTAGGCGTGAGCGGGGCCACGGGCGTTCAGCTCGCGCTCTACCTCATGCGGGCGCTCGCGGGATACGATGAGGTCGAGACGCACCTCGTGGTGAGCGACGGCGCGAAGAAAACCTGGGAGCTCGAGTGTCAAGAGCCCATCGACGAGCTGCTCGACCTCGCCGACGTGGTCCATGACTCTCACAACCTGGCGGCGTCCATCTCCAGCGGCTCGTTCGTGACCTCGGGCATGGTCGTCATGCCGTGTTCCATGAAGACGCTTTCCTCCATCGCGACCGGGTATGCCGACAACTTGGTCTCGCGTGCGGCCGATGTCTGCCTCAAGGAGGGGCGCCGCGTGGTGCTCGTGCCGCGCGAGATGCCCTTGGGCAAGATCCACGTGCGCAACATGCTCGCCGCGGCGGATGCCGGGTGCGTGCTCGTCCCGCCCATGCTCACCTTCTACAACGGCCCGATCACCCTCGACGATCAGATCTACCATGTCGTCGGCAAGGTGCTGCGCCAGTTTGGGCTCGAGCCCAAAGTCTTCCACGCTTGGGAGGGAGCCGAGTAGGCCCTCGCGTGGCGCCATAGGGCGCTCCCGACACAGCCTTTAATGTGCGGCATCGCCGCGCGAAAGCAAAGGAGGCACATATGTCCGTTAAGGTCAACGATCTCCGCAGTGCCATTGAGCTACTCAAGGGCATTCCGGGGCAGCTCGTCGAGACCGACGTCGAGGTCGAGCCGCTTGCCGAGCTCTCCGGCGTGTATCGTCACGTCGGTGCCGGCGGCACCGTCATGCGCCCCACCAAAGAGGGTCCCGCGATGATCTTCAACAACGTCAAGGGTCATCCGGGCGCGAGCGTCATCATCGGTCTGCTTGCCAGCCGCACCCGCGTGGGTTACCTGCTCGATTGCGATCCCAAGCGCCTCGGCTTCCTGCTCAAGGATGCCGTCAACGCCCCTATCGCTCCTGTCGTCACTGACGAGCCCGCGCCCTGTCAGGAAGTCGTCTACAAGGCCGACGACCCTGACTTCGACATCCGCAAGCTCATCCCGGCTCCGACTAACACCGAGGAGGATGCCGGCCCGTATATCACCATGGGTATGTGCTACGCCACCGACCCCGAGAACGGTGAGAAGGATATCACCATCCACCGTCTCTGCCTGCAGAGCAAGGACGAGATCTCGATGTACTTCGTCCCCGGAGCGCGTCACCTCACCGTCTTCCGCGAGAAGGCCGAGAAGGCCGGCAAGCCGCTGCCCATCTCCATCTCCATCGGCGTCGACCCCGCCATCGAGATCGCCGTGTGCTTCGAGCCGCCCACCACGCCGCTCGGCTACAACGAGCTCGGCTGCGCCGGTGCCCTTCGTGGCGAGCCCGTCAAGCTGGCCCAGTGCCTGACCATCGACGAGCAGTGCATCGCCAACGCCGAGTATGTCATCGAGGGCGAGCTTCTGCCCGACGTCCGCGTGCGCGAGGACCAGAATACCGACTCCGGCAAGGCCATGCCCGAGTTCCCCGGCTACACCGGTGGTGCCCAGGCCGCTCTGCCCGTGATCAAGGTCAAGGCCGTCACGACCCGCAAGAACCCCATCATGCAGACGGTCATCGGCCCCTCCGAGGAGCACGTCAGCATGGCCGGTATCCCGACCGAGGCTTCGATCCTCACCATGGTCGAGCGCGCTCTGCCCGGCAAGGTGCAGAACGTCTACGCAGCTTCTCCTGGCGGTGGCAAGTACATGGCCGTCATCCAGTTCAAGAAGGAGATTCCCTCTGACGAGGGCCGTCAGCGTCAGGCCGCGCTGCTTGCCTTCTCCGCCTTCCCCGAGCTCAAGCATGTCTGGCTCGTGGACGAGGATGTCGACCTCTTCGACATCAAGGATGTCATCTGGGCTATGAACACGCGCTTCCAGGCTGATATCGACGTCGTCACCATCCCCGGCGTCCGCTGCCACCCGCTCGATCCGTCCAACGATCCCACCTGTGATCCGAGCATCCGCGATCACGGTATCGCCTGCAAGACGATCTTCGACTGCACGGTCCCGTTCGACCAGAAGCATCGTTTCCAGCGCTCCAAGTTCAAGGATGTCGACCCGACGCACTGGACCGAGGTGTAACCGATCGCATACGAGGCGCTTTCGTCGCCTAACCGGGCCGGTTGATCGGTCCGACATGCGCCTGAGCGCATTGCCGGGCGTATGGGAGCATAGGCTTCCGCACGTGAGGGTCGGGCAGGCGGTATATGACCCCTGCCCGACCCTTTTCCCATAGGTCGTGCAGCTTATGATATCGTGCGCGCAAACGTGCACGAACGGTGTCGTGCCCGGTTGTTTTGGGCAGCATGAGCATGAGCATCGGCACGATTTCGAGTATCAGGCCCGAGACAACGGGCGGAAGGGTGTTGTTATGGAGACGCGCACATTCAGCGTCGGCGAGGGCAAGTTCAAAGTCGACGTGACCATGGTCGATACTGGCAGGGGCGTGACCGTCACGGTGGGTTCGCGCGCTGCGGGAGCCGCGCATGTCGGCGCAACCGCCCAAGCGATCCCCCGGCCCGAGCCCGGTCGCACCGCCACGGTGAGCATACTCGCCGTTCCGTGCCATCGCGACGAGATCCCCGCCCATGACATTGCGGCGATCGTGGCCACGGCGCTGAGAGTGCCCGTGACGGCGACCTGCGGCATCCATGTGGATGACGCCTCGAAAGAGGATATCGCCCAGCTCGTGGACGTGTGCCGCCAGGTGGGCGAGCGCGTCATCGAATGCTCGGAGCGGATCCGCCGAGCGCGCTGGGACGACCAGGACAGGGTCGTGACGGTCGACGAGACCGGAACGGTGACGGGCAGCGTCGAGCGCGTCGAGGCTCATGCCGGCGACGGCATCCTGCACCAGGCCTTCTCGATCTATCTGGTCGAGGGGGAGGGCCCGGATGCCAAGCTGTTGCTGTGCCGCCGCGCTGCCGGTAAGCGCCTTTGGGGCGGTGTGCTCGCGGATACCTGTGCCGGGCACCCCAAGGAGGGCGAGGCGCTCGCGGCGGCCGCCGAGCGCAGGCTGAAGGAGGAGACGGGCGCTACCGCCGCCTTGACGTCGCTGGGCCATATCGTCTATCGCGAGGATCACGGTGACGGATTCTGCGAGTGCGAATGGTGCGAGGTCTTCTGCGGGCGGACCTCCGAGCGGCTGCACATCAACGAGGAGGAGATCAGCGAGGTACGTCGCGTCTCGCTCGCGGAGCTCGACGGGTATCTTCAGGGTCGTCCCGAGCAGCTTGCCCCTTGGACGCGCATCGCGCTCTCCGATCCGGCCATCAGGGCCGAGCTCGCGCGTTTCGCCGGCCAGGGCGACCAGTAGACGGGACGATCGGCGCCCTTGGGGGCTCCGCGCCGCGCGGTCGAGCTGCCCGGCGCGGTCGATGCGCCGCCGGGCGCGTCCCCCGCGATGCGCCGGTCCCCGCTGCAAGATAGCCGGTTTTCAGGACCGTGGGCAACCGAATGCGCCCGCGGTCCTGCTCTTTTGCATGCCGCCGCGTGGCGGGCTATCCTTATGCCTCCGATTCACGGGCTCGGTGCCCGGGTCATCGCAGAGGAGTCACCCCATGGATATCATCGCCACGCTCGCGCGCGAGCTCAACCTTAATCCCACCGCCGTCGAGGCGGCCGTCAAGCTGATCGACGAGGGCAACACGATCCCCTTCATCGCGCGCTACCGCAAGGAGACGACGGGCGGCATGGACGACGTCGCTCTGCGCGCGCTCGACGACCGCCTCGCCTATCTGCGCAACCTCGAGCAGCGCAAAGAGGACGTGATCGTCCTCATCGGCGCCCAGGGCAAGCTCACCCCCGAGCTCGAGGCGGAGATCCGCGAAGCGACGCAGCTCCAGCGCGTCGAGGACCTCTACAAGCCCTTCCGCAAGAAGCGCATGACGCGCGCCCAGAAGGCCCGCGAGGCCGGGCTCGAGCCGCTCGCCAACATGATCATCATGCAGGTGACGCCCCGCGGTGCCGCCACCCCGCTCGATGTCGCCTCGGCCTACGTCACGCCTCAGGCGGTCCAAGCGGGGTACGACACGGCGGAAAAGGCGCTCGCGGGCGCATCCGACATCGTGGCGGAGACCGTGGCGGAAGACGCTGAGAACGTCGCCGACCTGCGCTCGTTCACCGAGAACACGGGCGAGATCGCCTCGGTGGCGGTCGACGCGGACGAGAAGACCCCCTACGAGCCGTACTACGACTTCGCCGAGCCGGCGCGCAAGATCCCCAACCACCGCGTCCTCGCCATCGACCGCGGCGAGCGCGAGGGCAAGCTGCGGGTCCATGTGCGCGTGGACGCCGAGGCCGCCACCGCGCGCCTGGGCGCCCGCTGGCCGCGCCGTCAGGGCCCCTTCGCCCCGCTGCTCGACGCCGCCATCGCCGACGGCTACAAGCGCCTCATGGCGCCCTCGCTCGAGCGCGAGCTGCGCGCCAAGCTGACGGTGCGCGCGCAGACCGATGCCATCAAGGTGTTCGCCAAGAACCTCGAGAGCCTGCTGTCCGCCCGCCCGGTGCGCGGCGCGCGCGTGATCTCGCTCGACCCGGGGTACCGCACGGGCTGCAAGGTGGCGGTGCTGGACGAGTACGGGACCCTGCTCGACCACGGCGTGGTGTACCCCACGCCCCCGCGCCGCGACACGGCCGGGACCAAGCGCGAGCTGGCGCGCCTCGTGCGCAAGCACCGCATCAACACCATCGTGATCGGCAACGGGACGGCGAGCCGCGAGACGGAGGCGGTGGTCTCCGAGTTCATCGCCGAGTCCGCCCCCGACCTGCGCTACACCATCGTGAACGAGGCGGGCGCCTCGGTCTACTCGGCGAGCGAGCTGGCGAGCGCGGAGTACCCGGACCTCGACGTGACGACGCGCGGCGCCATGAGCCTGGGCCGCCGCCTGCAGGACCCGCTGGCGGAGCTCGTGAAGATCCCCCCGCAGTCCATCGGCGTGGGCCAGTACCAGCACGACCTCGACCAGGCGGAGCTCGCGCGCACGCTCGGGTACGTGGTCGAGGATGTGGTGAACCGCGTGGGCGTGGACGTGAACACCGCGAGCGCGAGCCTGCTGTCGTACGTGTCCGGCATCACGGCGGCGGTGGCGAGAAACATCGTGGCGTACCGCGGGGAGCACGGGGCGTTCACCGACCGCCGCCAGCTCAAAGACGTCCCCAAGCTGGGGCCGAAGGCCTACGAGCAGTGCGCGGGCTTCCTGCGCATCAACGGCGGGGACAACCCGCTCGACGCGACGAGCGTCCATCCGGAGAGCTACGAGGTGGCGCGCAAGGTGCTCGAGCACGCGGGCGTCGGCGCGGGCGACCTGGCCGCCGGCGGCATCCCGGACATCGAGCGGCGCGTGGGCAGCGTGGCCTCGCTGTCCGGCGAGCTCGGCTGCGGCATCCTCACGCTCATCGACATCATCGCCGAGCTCGAGAAGCCCGGGCGCGACCCGCGCGACGACGCGCCCGAGGTCGTGTTCAGCCGCGCGGCCCTCACGATCGACGACCTCGAGCCCGGCATGGAGCTCACCGGCACGGTGCGCAACGTGGTCGACTTCGGCGCCTTCGTGGACGTGGGGGTGCACCAGGACGGGCTCGTCCACATCTCCAAGCTGTCGCGCCGCTTCGTGAAGCACCCGAGCGACGTGGTGGCCGTCGGCGACACCGTGAAGGTGTGGGTCGAGCGCGTGGACCGGGCGCGGGGCAAGATCTCGCTCACCATGGTGCAGGGGAAGTAGGGCCGCGCCGTCGGCCGGGTCCGCCGCCGGTCGCCGCCGCTGGCAGATGCCGGCCCGATAGCGCGGCCGGCTGCGGGACCTGACTGCTGCGGGCCCGCACCCGGCTGCGGGGCCTGGCGTCTGCGGGCCCGCACCCGTCTGCGGGCCCGCCCGCCCTCGATCGAAGGGATGCTCGATGATATTCTCCCTGGCCCCCATGGAGGGGATCACGGGGCACGTGTTCCGCCGGGTCCATGCCGAGTGCTTCGGCGCGCTCGACCGGTACTACACCCCGTTCATCACCCCGCCGCGCGCGGGCTCCTCGTTCGGCGGCCGCGTCCGCCGGGAGGTCGACCCCGCCGCCAACCGGGGGCTCGACGTCGTCCCCCAGCTGATCACGAAGAACGCCGACGAGTTCGCCTGGGCGGCCCGGCTCCTCGCCGAGATGGGCTACGCGGAGGTGAACCTCAACCTGGGGTGCCCGTCGGGAACGGTCGTGGCCAAGGGCAGGGGCGCCGGGCTCCTGCGCGACCCGGACGGGCTCGAGGCCTTCCTGCGCGACGTGTGCCGCGCGTCGCCCCTCCCGGTCTCGGTCAAGACGAGGCTCGGCATCCAGGATGGCGCCGAATACGGGCGGATCCTCGAGGTGTACCTCCGGCTGCCGCTCAAGGAGCTCATCGTCCACCCCCGCGTCCAGCGCGACCGCTACCAGGGAGTCCCGCGGCGGGAGCTGTACGGCGAGACCCTGCGGCGCGCCCCGTTCCCTGTCGCCTACAACGGGGACGTCTTCGGGTGCGGGGACCTCGACGCCCTGCTCTCGGCATACCCGGATACGCGCCACGTGATGCTCGGCCGGGGCATCCTCGCCAACCCCGCGCTCGCCCGCATGCTCGCCGGCGGGCCGGTGGCCACGGCCGACGAGCTCAGGCGCTTCCACGACAGGCTCTTCGATGCGTACCGGGAGGAGATCGGGGGCAACGCGGTGTTCCGCATGAAGGAGTGGTGGTCCTACGCCCGGTTCTCCTTCGCCGACCCGCTCTCGGTCCACCGCGCGGTCAGGAAGGTCCGCCGGGTGGACGAGTACGCGGACGCGGTCGAGCGGGTCTTCGCCACGGAGCACCTGGCACGGGTCGCGCGGTTCCAGGGGTAGGGCGCCCGCGTCCCATGCGGGGCGGCGCCGCGCTCCCCACGCCCGCGCGGCGGATGCCCACGCCCGCCGAGCGGACGCCCCGTCCGCAGGGTTCCCCCTGCTCGCGCGGGATAGAATCAGGCCAGCTGTCCCCAACAGAAGGAGCACCCATGGACCTTCCCAACAAGCGCCCGGACGACATGGCCCGCATCACCACCCCGGAGCTCGCCGAGGCGTTCATCGACGAGCAGGTCGCCGCGATCCGCGAGCAGGTGGGCGAGGGCAACGTCCTGCTCGCCCTATCCGGCGGCGTGGACTCGTCCGTCGTTGCGGCGCTGCTCATCAAGGCGATCGGCCGCCGGCTCATCTGCGTGCACGTGAACCACGGCCTCATGCGCAAGGGCGAGTCGGAGCAGGTCGTCGACGTGTTCCGCAACCAGATGGACGCCAACCTCGTCTACGTGGACGCCACCGACCGCTTCCTCGACCTGCTCGCCGGCGTCGCGGAGCCCGAGGCCAAGCGCAAGATCATCGGCGCGGAGTTCATCCGCGTGTTCGAGGAGGAGGCGCGCAAGGTGGCCGGTGAGGTCGACTTCCTCGCGCAGGGCACCATCTATCCCGACATCGTGGAGTCCGACGGCGTGAAGGCCCACCACAACGTGGGCGGTCTGCCCGACGACCTGCAGTTCGAGCTCGTGGAGCCCGTCCGCCTGCTCTACAAGGACGAGGTCCGCACGGTCGGGCGCGCGCTCGGTCTGCCGGAGTCCATGGTTGAGCGGCAGCCGTTCCCCGGCCCGGGCCTGGGCGTGCGCTGCCTCGGCGCGATCACGCGCGACCGCCTGGAGGCGCTGCGCGAGGCCGACGCCATCCTGCGCGAGGAGTTCGCCGAGGCGGGGCTCGCCGGCAAGGTGTGGCAGTACTTCGTCGTGGTCCCCGACATGCGCGCCACCGGCGTGCGCGACGGGCGCCGCGCCTACGACTGGCCGGCCGTCATCCGCGCCGTCAACACGGTGGACGCCATGACCGCCACGGTGCCCGAGCTCGACTGGTCGCTGCTCAAGCGCATCACCGACCGCATCCTGGCCGAGGTGCCGGGCATCTGCCGCGTGACCTACGACCTCACCCCGAAGCCCATCGGCACGATCGAATGGGAGTGAGGTACGGGATCCCCGGTTCCAAATCCGACTAGCTCGTCGAGACACCGAGGGGAGCCGCGGGGGCGGGCCCGAGCGCATCGGGCGCGCCCCCGCATGCCGGCGATGGGGGAGGGAAGCGGGGATGCGCGCGATGAAGACCAGAGAGGACCTGTTCGCCGCCGATGCAGCGCGCGATGCGGCCGTCTGCGGGCGCCGCCTGTCCGCTCCGGCGTCCGCCCGCCCCGACCTCGCCGCGTCGGGGGCGCACGACCCCACGCCCACGCCCTACTTCATCTTGGACGAGCTGCTCGTGCCGCTCGAACTGGGCCCCGGGGACCACCTGCTGGATGTGGGCTGCGGGACGGGCCGCGTGCTCGCCTATGCCTCCGACCGCCTGCGCTGCCGGGCGACGGGGGTCGAGCTCGACGAGGGGCTCGCCTCGGTCGCGTCCTCATGGGCGTCCGCCCACCCGCGGCTCCGCGTCGTGGCGGGCAGCGCGCTCGACATCCCGCTTGCCCCGTATACCTGCTTCTACCTGTTCAACCCCTTCGATACGGACGTCCTGACGCGCTTCCTCGACAAGGTCGAGCGGGAGGCGGACCGCCCGGTCGCGCTCGTTCATATGTCGGACAACGGGGAGTCGTTCGCCTACCTCGGCCGGACGGGGTGGGAGGCCGTGCGCGAGGGGTCGTTCCGCTTCCTCCGCGCGCCCGGCGGCGCCGATATCGAGGTCTACGCGCATCCCCAGCATTTCACGGTTTGGCGCTTCTCTCCCGCGTCCGACTGACCGGGCCCGCTGGGTCCGGCTCCGCCCCGTCGCCTCCCGCGCGCTCTGCGAGCGGGAGCAGCAGCGACGCGCGCGCCCCTGCGACCCGTCCGTTCCCGTCGACGATGCTCTCGAGCTCGACGGCGCCGCCGTGCGCCCGCGCGGTCTCCGCCGCCATGGCGAGGCCGATGCCGTAATGAGCCCCCGCCCCGCCGCGCCGCGCCGCGTCGTCGGTGTAGAAGCGCTCGCAGCCGTGCTCGAGCGCCGCGGGCGAGAAGCCCTTTCCGTCGTCCGCCACCGCGATCCGCACGCGGCCGCCCGGCTCCCCGTCCCCGCGCGCCGGCTCGACTCCCAGCGAGATGCGCACCGCACCCGCGGCATGGTCGACGGCGTTCGCGACGAGGTTCATGGCCGCCCGGGTCACGGCCTCGGCGTCGAGCGAGGCGTGCGCCCCGATCGCCTGCGGGTCCGCGTCGACCGCGAGCTCGAGCCCGCGCGCCGACGCGAGCGCACGCGCGTCCGCCGCGAGCGCGTCGAGCAGGGAGCCCAGGCGCACCGTGCGGCGCTCCGACGGCGCCTCCCCCCGGGACGTCTCGATCAGCAGGCGCACGTAGGCGTCGAGCCGCTCGCTCGCCTCCGCCCCGTCGCGCGCGGCGCAGGCGAGCTCGGCGCGGGCGGGGCCGTCCAGCCCCGCATCCCCGGAGAGCTCATCCTCCAGGAACTCGGTGTTCGCGCGCACCACGGTCAGCGGCGTCTTGAGGTCGTGCGCGAGCGCCGCGACCTGGTCGCGCTGCCTGCGCTCGGCCCGGTAGCGCGCCTCGAGGGACTCGGCCAGCGAGGCGCGCATGCGGTCCATTGCGGCGAGGACCTCGTTCACCTCGCGCACGCCGGTGGTGCCGACGCAGAAATCGAGCTGCTGCGCACCTACCTTCTCCGCCGCCGCGGAGAGGGGGGCGAGCGAACGGGAGATCATGCGGCTCGCGCGCCGGGCGACGAGGGCGGTGGCGGCGACGCTGCCCGCGCAGCCGGCGGCGAGCATGAGGTTCTGGGGGTTGGGAAGGCTTTCGGCGAGCTCGCGCGAGATGAACTGCGGGAGGTACTCGCAGCGCAGCACGCAGACCGTCCCGTCCGCGAGCGCGACCGTCCCGTAGGTGACGCCCCCGCCCCCGCCGATCTGCTCGAGCTCCGATGCCGTCCCGTCCGATTCGGCGTACTCCGCGCGCGCCAGCTCCCGCGCCCGTTCGAGCTGCTCTCCGGTCAGGTCCGTATCCAGCACGGTCCCGTCGTCCGAGACGAGGGCGTAGCGGTACGCGGTCGGCAGCGCGCCCGCATCGAACGCCCCCTCGTCCCGCAGGGCGGCGGCGACCTCGTCCATATGCGCGGGGCCCCAGCTCGCCGGGTAGACCATGCCGGCGTTGCACGCCGCCGAGAACGCGGCGAACGAGGCGGCCCACGCGGCGCCGATGCCGAGCACGGTGTAGGCGAAGTAGCGCACGATCAGCCAGGAGAGCGGGGCGCCCCGCCCGCGCGTGCGCAGCGGGGCTATCGGGACTGCCATCGGTACCCCATCCCCCAGACGGTCGCGATCGGGTCGGCGCCGGCCTCCGCGAGCTTCCTGCGTGCACGGCTCACGTGCATGGAGACCGCGCTGTCGTCCGCGCCGCTCTCCCAGCCGAGGACGCGCTCGCGGATCTGCGCGCGCGTGAAGACCTGGCCGGGATGGCGGGCGAGCAGCTCGCAGATCTCGTATTCGGTCGGGGTGAGCGGCACCGGCGTTCCCGCCACCTCGACCGCGCAGGCGCCGAGGTCCACGCGCAGCTCCCCGAACGCCAGCGCGTGGGTGCGCTCGCGCCGTTCGCGGCGCAGGTGGGCGGCGACCTTGGCGTGCAGCTCGGCCGCACCGAAGGGCTTGCGGACGTAGTCGTCGGCGCCCAGCCCGTACCCGGTGACGGCGTCGTCCTCGTCGACCTTCGCGGTGAGGAACACGATGGGGCCGTCGAACCGCGGGCGGATCCGCCGGACGAGCTCGAAGCCGTCGAGACCGGGCATCATGACGTCGCAGAGGATGAGGTCGAAGCGGGCGAGGTCCATTTCCGGGACCCGTACCGGGTCGTCCGCGCATGCGACGTCGTGCCCGTCGCGCCGCAGGATGCGGGCGAGGGCGTCGAGAATCGCCCGCTCGTCGTCGATCGCCAGGATGTGCGCCATGGTTCCTCCTTGTCCGTGGGGATTATAGCGGGAGCGCCACGTGTGGCGGGATTCCCGCGCCGCCGGGATTCCCTCGTGCCCGGCGGCGAGGCCGGAGACGCCGTCGGGTTTTCCGCCTCCTACGCGAGCGCCCTGCGCGCGGGTTCGGGGACGTCGCCCTCCTCGATGCCGCGGTAGCGGACGCCCGTCCCGCCCTTCGCGTCGATCCGGAGCCAGCCCTCCCCGTCGGCCTGCTCCCCGAAGCAGATGATCTGCAGCTCGCGGACGTTGCCTGCGGAGTCCGATGCCCGGATCAGGTAGACGAAGTTGCACCCCGCCCCGGTCGCGTCCCCGTACGAGTCCGTGAAGGAATCGGGGTCGGGGGAGCGCGCGTACATGGTGAGCTCGGGACCGGGCACGATGCGGTCGAGGCCCGATCGGACGACGGCGCCCATGCCGCCGCATCCCGCAAGGCCCCCGCAGGTCGCGAGCGCGCAGGCGAGGGCGCAGGCGAGCAGGCGGGCGCGGTGCCGCGCGGCGCGCGGCCCGTTTGCGGCCCCGGCGCCGCAGGCGGATGCCATGTTCCCGGTCACGGTCCTATCCATGGGTCTCTCCGTTCTCGAAATGCCTGAACCATATCGGCAGCGCCGTCGCGCAGGCGAGCGACGCGAGCGCGGCCGCCGTCCCCGTGAGCGCGCCCGCCGCCCGCACCGCGACGGCCTCCGCCGTGCCGGATGCGGCTATCGCGCCCTCGATCCCGAGCGAGCCCAGCCGTGCGGCCCAGCAGAAGGGGAGCGCCCCGAGCGCGCCCGCCCCGTGGGCCCCGGTGAGCTCGCCGGTCATGAGGCCGTGCGCGAGCCCCCCGACCGAGAGGAACGCGAGGGCGAGGCCTGCGGCCCCCGCGCCGATGGCGACGTTGCGCCCGAACCGCAGGGACAGCGCGAGCGCCAGCGCGTAGAGGGGCAGGCTTCCCAGCACGCAGCCCGCCCACGACAGGGCGATCGCGCCCGCGCCCACGGCGAGCGCCCCCGCCGCGGCGAGGATGGCGGCGAACAGCCCGAAGGCGAGTGCGAGCGTCGCGGCTCCCATGAGGACCAGCGCCCCGTACAGGGCGAGGACCGCCCGCGCGCGCGACGGCGCCCCCGTGAGGTTGGCGAGTCCCCCTGCGGCCCGCTCCTCGTCCACCGCGAGGCCGCAGACGATGCCCGCCATGAGCGGCATCATCGCCCCGAGCAGCTGGGCGTAGGCATCCGCCCCGAGGGACGGGTCCCAGGGCGCGCAGGCGAAGTAGGCGCCGCAGGCCGCCCCGGCGGCGGTCCCGCACGCCGCGTGGACGGCGGCGATGGGGGAGCGGGAGAGGCGCAGCAGCTGTGAGCGCAGGGCGCGCGGCAGGGTCGCGCGCATCCGACGCGCCCGCGTGCTCATCGCTCCTCCGAGCGGGCGAACCATGTGGCGGATGCCGAGGTGAGCAGGACGAACGCGGCCGCGCAGACGGCGAGGCCTCCCCAGATGAGGACGGCGTCGCCGGCGAGCGCCCCGCCGAGGGCGGTATCGGCCGCGAGGGGCTCCCCGCTCGGGAGCACCGGGATAAAGGCGGTGGGGATGACCACGGTCGCGCAGGGCGGCAGCAGCTGGGGGACCGGGACGAGCGACCAGGCGAACGCCCCGGCGATCTGGACCGCAAGCGGTGCGAATATGCCCGCGAGCATGCCCGCGCCCGTGCAGAGGGCGAGGGTCGCCGGGATCATCCAGGCGGTCGTGAGCGTGTTGGCGGCCGCGCAGCACAGCATGGTAAGCGTCCCCGCCGCCGTGAGGCCCTGCGCGGTGAACGCGGACCCGACGAGATAGACGGCGAAGACGACGAGGTTGGCCAGCGCGGACAGCGCGAGGCACCACAGGGCCTTCGCCCACCACGCGCACCCGAGCGGCGCGCCCTGGCCCAGGACGCCGCGCATCCCTGAGCGCGCGTCGGCCTGGGCCACGCACGCCGTGAACAGCGAGACGGCCACCGGAAGGAAGAGGGCGTACCAGTAGTTCCACGCGGAGAACGCCTGGTAGCCGTTCACCGGCATCGCCCCTAACAGCGGCATGGGGAGCGCCATGGCGACGGCGATCCGCATCGGCGCGGCGCGGCGCGATTTGAGCGCCTCGGCTCTCAGCGCCGAGAGCAGGGTCGCACGGGGAAGGCCCGCGGCGTCTCGCTCCGCACGGCGCCGGCCGGTTCCCGCGGCCGTGCGCGGGGAGTTCAGGATGCGTTCGGTCATGCCGCCCACCCCCGCGTCCGCCCGCCGCCGCGGCGGCAGACGTCCATGAAGAGGCGCTCGAGGTCCTCGCCGGGCCGCAGCTCGTCCTCGTAGGCGAGGCGGCCGTCGGCGATGATCCCGATCCTGTCGGCCATCTGCCCGACCTCGGAGAGGATGTGACTCGAGACGAGCACGGTGATGCCGTGCGCGGGGAAGCTGCGGACGAGGTCGCGCAGCTCCTCGATGCCGATGGGGTCGAGTCCGTTGGTCGGCTCGTCGAGGATGAGCAGGCGCGGGCGGGCGACGAGGGCGAGCGCGATGCCGAGGCGCTGGCGCATGCCCATGGAGAAGCGGCCGGCGCGCTTGCGCCCGGTTCCCTCGAGGTCCACGACGGCGAGGACCTCGTCGATGCGCTCCTCGGGAAGCCCGAGGAGGGTGGTGCGCACGCGGAGGTTCTCCCGCGCCGAGAGGTTGGGGTAGATCGGCGGCTCCTCGATGAGCGAGCCGATGCGGTAGAGGTCCTCGCGGCGCCACGGGCGGCCGTCGAAGGCGATCTCCCCGGCGGTGGGGCGGAGCATCCCGCAGATCATCTTGAGGGTGGTGGATTTGCCCGCCCCGTTGGGGCCGAGCAGGCCGTAGACGCGGTCGCGCTCCACGTGGAGGTCCACGTCGGCCACCGCGCACCGGGCGTCCGCGCCCCGGCCGAAGCGCTTGGTGAGCCCGCGCGTCTCGAGCATGTATGCCATTCGGCGTCCTTTCTCCCGTGTCGGCGCGGCGGTTCCCGCGCCGTTGCTTCCGGACGCCTCCATGGTGGGGCCCAAGTCTAACGGACCCCTAACGGTTCCCGGGAATCCGACGGCGCGCGGATGCCGCGCGAGCGGGCCCGTTCCCGCCGCGGCCGGCGGCGCAACAGCCCGTTGCTTGCCTCCCCGCGCGGGACCGCAGAATAATGGGTGCGACACGCAACCGATCGATCGGAGGGCATATGGCGATCAAGGACGTGCTGCCCCGTCTGCGCCGCGAGCGCGGCCTCACGCAGGAGCAGCTCGCGCGGAGGCTCTACATCACCCGTCAGGCGGTGGGGCGCTGGGAGAGCGGGGCCACGACCCCCGGCATCGACATGACCAAGCTCCTCGCGCGCGAGCTGGACGTGCCCATCACCGAGCTGCTGGAGATGCCGGAGCGCTACTGCCAGAGCTGCGGGATGATGTTCACCGGCCCCGACCAGCTCGGGCACGAGGCGGACGGCTCCGAGACGGAGGAGTTCTGCCGCTGGTGCTACGACGGGGGCGACTACACCTACGAGACGACGATGGACGAGATGATCGAGGAGTGCGCGCCGCGGATGGCCGAGGCGATGGGCTGGACCGTGGACGAGTCCGCATCGCTCCTGGGGGCGGTGCTCCCCACCCTCAAACGGTGGAGGGGAGAAGCCGACGGCGCTTGACCGCGCGGCGCGGCACCCGATACGGCGGCCCGCGCGATGCGGGCGGGAGAGGAGGGGCTTTGGATACGGCGCTGGTGGACGAACGGCTGCTCTCGCATGCGGGGGCGGTGAGCGCCCTGCACGAGTCGTGGGGCTGGATGGTGTACTCGGTCGACGGCAGGCAGTTCGCCTGCGAGTTCACGGCGGGGGAGCGGGCCCGCGCGCCGTACGCCGGCAGGCACCTGCTCTCGCTCAAGTGCGACCCGGACCGCATCCTCGAGCTGCGCTCCGAGTTCCCGGACGCGGTGCTCCCGGGGTATTACTCCGACGGGCGCACGTGGATCTCTCTGGACCTCGACGCGGGGCTTCCGGAGGACCTCGTCCTGGAGCTGTGCGACGAGAGCTACCGGCTGGTGTTCGCCAAGCTCGCGAAGCGTAGGCAGCGCGAGATCCTCTCGGACCGGGGCGGGACGGCCTGACCGCCCGGATGCGGCCGGGAACGGAAGGCGCCCGCCTCCCTGCGGTCGACGGGGAGGCGGGCGCATCGTCTAGCGCTTGGAGCGCAGGCGCGCGAGGAGGCCGGCCCCGAGGGCGGCCACGGCCCCTGCCGCCGTCGCGAGGACGGGGAGCTGCGAGGCGTCGCCGGTCCGGGCGAGGATGCTGGTGTTCTCCGGCTCGCCTGCGGTCGAACCCGTCCGGTCGGCGTCGGCCGCCGCATCGCCGCCCGCGGGGCCTCCCGACCCGCCGTCGGGCGTCTCTGCCCCTGAGCCGCCGCCCGGCTGCTCGCCGGAGCCCGTGCCCGAGCCGCCGCCCGGCTGCTCGCCGGAGCCCGTGCCCGAGCCGCCGCCCGGCTGCTCGCCGGACCCGTCTCCGGTCCCGTCGTCCCCGGCGACCCGGATCTCGAGCACGTCCGTGTCGGAGGCGTTGCCCGCGCGGTCGTAGGACGTCGCCTCGACGCGGTAGGCGCCCGCCCGCTCGGCGCCGAGCTCGAAGACGAGCTCCTCCTCGCGGGCGATGCGCTCGTCCAGAAGCGCGCCCGCGGCGTCGTAGATGCGCGCCTCGATGCGGTCGACGCCGCTCGCGACGACGACGCCCTCCGCGGGGTCGTCGGCGGCCTCGACCTCGATGGTGACGTCGTCTCCCGGCGTGACGTCCTCTCGGGAGGCCTGCGCCCGGACGGTGGGGTCGGTGCGGTCGATCCTCGTCGTCACCCGGGCGGCCGACGTGGTCGCCCCCGCGTTCCCGCCCGCGCCGATGCGCCCGCGGACCTCGTGCTCGACCTCGCCCTCGGTGTCGATGCGGGCCCGCTCGGCGAAGTCGCCGTCCCCGACCGCGATCAGGTCGTAGGTGCCGGCGTCCCCCGCGGCGCCCTCGAGCGAGAGCTCCACCGCGCCGTCGCTCCATGCGTCCCCGGCGACCTCCCCGCCCGCCTCGTCGCGGCGCGCGACGCGCTCGGGGTCCAGGGCGTCCTGGCGCACGGTCAGGACGCCGGGCTCGAGGGTCACGTCGTAATCGGGCCCCAGGTCGACCGTCTCGGCGACGAGCCGGTAGGTGCCCGCGACGGAGAGGTCCGCGTCGGCGCCGTCCTCGGCGAGCGCGCGCACGGCGACGTCGCCGAGCTCGTCGCCGGGCAGGAGCCCTCCCTCGACCGTCGGCCGCACCGCGGGCAGGCCGCATCCGGCGAACGTCTCTGCGTCGCCCACCCGCACCGTGACGGGGCGCGGGGCGACCGTCACGGTGAACCGGTACGGCCCGTAGTCGACGCCGTCCAGGGTCATCGTCACGAGGATGTCCGTGCTCCCGGCGTGCAGCGCGGTGACGGTGCCGTCGGCGTCGACGGAGACCACGCCGGGGTCCGCCGCCTCGAAGCGGTAGGCCGCGCCCTGCGGCCCGTCGAGCTCGAGCGCACCCGGGCCCTCGCCCATGACGAGGGAGGGAACGGTCGCCGACAGCGGGATGTCCTGCGCCGCGCCGGGGCCGCTCGGGTTGAGGCGGACGTCGTAGGCGACCACCGTGTAGGCCGATGCGGGGACGCCCCCCTGCGCGCCGTCGCCCTCGAGGGAGAACGAGCCGGTGCGCGAGAAGCCGACGAGCTCCCCGTCGCGGTACAGCTCGTAGGCGCAGGTCGCGCGGCGCAGCTCGTCGGTCGGCATGCCCGCCTGCACGCGGACGCCGCCGTCGGCGCCGACGGATACCGAGACCTCGGGCTCCACCTCGTCCGGCGCCCCGGCGACCTCGGCGTAGGTCTTGGCGCCGTTGATGATCGCCGCGTCCGTATCCAGCGAGAAGTAGCGCACCTTCCGCGGCATGGAGGGGTAGCGCGCGCACCACTCGCGCACCTCGGGGGCGAGGTCGCGCTCGCCCAGCCCGTAGAGGTACTCCGCGAAGTCGTAGCCCGTCCCCATGGTGAAGGCGACGGCCATCCGGTTGTACTTCACGCCCGTGGCGGCGTTCGACGCGAGGTCCTCGATGGTCTTCACGGCGTCGGGGTCGCCGCGCAGGATCCGCAGGGTGGCTCCGTACGCGCCGTACCGCTCGACGTCGGCGGCGATCTGCTCGGTGTAGGGGCTCGCGGAGAAGTCGTAGCCGGAGTAGTCCCAGTCGTCGAAGAAGTGCAGCCCGTTCCACCAGGTGGTCACATGGGTCCAGATGTAGGTGCCCCATACGCCGCCGTTCATCCAGTCGGGCACGTAGCCGCTGTCCGCCGCCATCCGGGCGAGCTCCTCGTCGCGGCGCCTGGTCGCGTTCACGGCGTTCACGTGGTAGTAGGCCGACGGGTTGAACGCGATGCCCGCGGACCGTGCGGCCTCGATGCCGCCGTGCCGCGCGCCGGCGATGGAGTAGAGGTTGTTCGTCTCCTCGGCCACCGCGATGACGTTGTTGTCGAGCATGTGGCCGTACTCGTGCGACATGCCCCATCCGTACATGCTCGCTCCCGAGAGGAACGCCGCCGCCGTGCTCTCGGGCATGTGGAAGTAGCGCCCGTAGGCGTACATGGTCGAGGGGTTCGACACCGTGCGGGTGAACGCGGTGTGCACGCGCGCGGTGGTGACGGCGTTGGGGCCGCTCGTCTCCGCGGCGTCGAAGCCGTCGAAGGACCAGTAGAACTCGAGGCGGTCCTGGATCGCCCGGTTCGACCGCTCGATGTAGGCGATGGCGTCCTCCTCGGACGCGATGCCCGCGTAGGCGCGCTCCATGGCCGTGGCGCTGATGGCGAACTGGGCGTGTCCGTCGTCGCCCATCTGGAGCATCGTCATGTCCGCGGCCTCGCCGGCGCGGACGCGCGCCGCGTAGGCGCGGATGTCCTGAACGTATGCCCAGAAGCGCTCGGGGTGGGCGGGGTCGTGCTCGTAGTAGGGGTGCGTCCCCAGGCTCGTGCCCGTGACGGGCTCGGTGTCGACGGCGTCGACCGCCTCGATGCGCACGCGCGCCGCGTTGTCCGCGGAATCGTTGCGCATGTAGAGCATGGAGCCGTAGGTCTTGCCCGTGAGGTCCACGGTGATGCGGTTCTCGCCGTTGACGAGCTTCGACGTCTGGGCGAGGTTCAGGGAGGGGTAGTTCGACGTGTCGGTGAGGCCGACCTGGCGCCAGGCGACCGAGAGCTTCGAGGGGTCCTCGGCCTCGACGTACACCGCGATCTCGTTGACCCGGCCGGGCTTCAGGTAGAGGCCCGTGGCGTCGAGGTTGTCGAACTGGTACCCCTGCTGGGTCCGGCGCGCCTCGGCGCCCGGGTCGCCCAGCTGGGAGAGCTCCCGGACCGAGGCGGCGAGCGCGTCGCGGTTCCCCTGGAGGTACGACGCGTAGCGTCGCGCCCGGTCGAGCTGCTGCAGGCGGAGCCGCCGCTCCGGGGTGTCGATGCCGGAGAAGTGGGCCTCGATCTGCTCGCGCAGGGCGTCGAAGGCGCCCGGCGCGGTGAGCTCCGGACGCATCTCGAGGGCGAGGTCGTCCGCGAAGGGGTTCTCGAGCAGGTCGAAGGCGGCGGTCACCTCGGAGGGGGCCAGCGCGATGCGGCTCGCGTCGGCGGGGTCGATGCCGACCGACGCCGCGCGCTCGGGCGTTCCCGCGCGGCGGACGGAGAGGCGGGAGAGGACCGCGCGGGCGACCTCGGGGGAGGCGCTTCCCGCGACGGGGTCGCCGTCGTCCCACGTCCCGGCGAGCACCACCTCGACGGGGTCGTCTACGGAGTGCGCCTCGGGGGCGCCGGAGAAGGAGAGGGAGCCCCCGCGCGCGAGGCTCACGCGGTCGGCGCCCTCGAGGCGGGCGCGGGAGCCGATCTCGAGCGAGGCGCCGGCGTCGACGCGCACCCCGAAGGTGTTGTTGGGCCGGTTGTCGCCGACGACCCCGCCGCTCAGGGCGAACGACCCGCCGGAGAGCACGTGCACCACGCCGTCGGCGGAGACGTTGGAGACGTTGCCCGCGATGGCGCCGCCGCTCATGCTGAACGAGCCCTTCGTCCACACGATGGACTCGGAGTAGGTCGCCTTGTTGCCGGTGATGGAGCCCGCGCGCATGTCGAACGACCCGCCGGCCTCGACGGCCACGGCGGGGTTGCGCATGGCGAGGGCGCCGCGGATCTCGCCCCCGTCGAGCGTGAAGGATCCCGAGCGCACGTACACGCTCGCCCACGGCTTCCACGAGCACAGCGCGTCCTCCACGGCGGTGCCCGCGCCCATGGCGAGCGACGAGCCCTCGAGCAGGGTGACGACGGCCTCGTCGGAATCGGCGCCGGCGCCGTCGAGGACGAGCTCGTAGGCGGCCGGGTCGGCGGATTCGAGGGCGAGCGAGGAGGACCCGGAGAGCCGGACCATGCCGGCGACCTTCCCGCCGGACCGCGGGAAGCCGGGGCCGCGGGTCAGCGACGCCGCGCCGGTCGCGCGCAGGGTGACGCTGCGCCCGTCGGAGACGGCGAGCTGCCTGTCGAGCACGTGGTCGCCGAGGACCTCGACGGTCTCGCCGTCGCGTGCGGCGTCGAGGGCGGAGGGCAGGTCGGGGAAGGCGATGCGCTCGCCGTCGCGGACGATGGAGGCACCGGCCCCGGCGGACGCGGGCTCCGGGGAGGCCGCGGGGGACGCCTCGGGTGCCCGGTCGGCGGGCGAGGACGGTTCGTCGGCCCCGTCGGCCGCTCCCTCCGCGAGGGTGGCCTCCCCGGCATCCGCCGGCTGCGCGGCATCCGGGTCCGGGGAGGTGGGGAGCGCGTCCCCGGTACCGGCATCCGCCGGCTGCGCGGCATCCGGCGCGGCGGCATGCGCGCCCGCGGGGACGAGACTCGAGCACAGCAGGGCGCTCAGGACGATGGGCGCTACGGCGTTTCGGGGCATGGTGCTCCTTTCGCATCTCGCGCCTGACCGGCGCGGCCGCCCGCGCGGACGCAGGCGGGGGTCTCGGTGGGTGTCTCGGTGCGCGGCGGATATACCCGTACGCGCACGCATTACGTCCGTATTCGGACGGAATCGCGATCCCTCCTCTGTTCCTCCTCAATCGGCGCTGTGCCGAAGCGTTGGAAACGCTGTGGAATCCTGCGTCGCTCGGTTATATCTACCTGCGGGAATAGAAATTGACTCAGAATATATGATACCCAGGGGCCGGTTAAGTAAGTCTTCATAAATACCCATAGAAATAATGGGAAAGATAAGAGAACCGATGGGCGCGAGCGCGCCTGTCCGACTTCGACGTGCCCGGCGCCAGACCGACCGGGCGAGAAAGGGGCCGCCCCATGTGCACGGGTATCCGCTTCACCGACACGGCCGGCAACATGTACTTCGGCAGGAACCTCGACTGGACCTGCGGCTACGGTGAGCGCGTGGTGGTGACGCCGCCCGCGGCGCAGGTCCCGGCGGCCTTCGACCGCCCGGGCGACCCCGAGCGCGGCCATGCGGTGATCGGGATGGGCATCGTCGCCGGCGGCATCCCGCTGTACTTCGATTGCGGCAACGACGCCGGCCTCGCCGTGGCGGGCCTCAACTTCCCCCAGAGCGCCCGGTACGCCGAGGCTCCCGTCGCGGGGCGCGTGAACGTGGCCGCCTACGAGTTCCCCTACTGGATCGCGCGCTCCTTCGCGACGCTCGACGAGGTCCGCTCCGCGCTCGCGCACGTCACCGTGGTGGCGAAGCCCGTAAGTGAGCAGCTCCCGGTGGCCCGCCTGCACTGGATCGTCTCGGATGCGACCGGCTCGATCGCGGTCGAGTGCCTCGAGGACGGGGTGCGCGTCTGGGAGGACGACGTCGACGTCCTGACCAACGAGCCCGATTTCGGCTGGCAGCGCCAAAACCTCAGGAACTACCTCACGCTGAGCGAGGATGAGCCCGCGGACGCGGCGTGGGGCGCCGCGCGCCTGGCGCCCTTCGGTTCGGGCATGGGCATGGCCGGCATGCCCGGCGACTACAGCGGTCCCGCCCGCTTCGCGAAGGTCGCCTTCGTGAACGCGCACTACCCGGTCCAGGAGGGCGAGCGCGCCAACGTCACGCGCCTGTTCCGCACGCTCGGCTCCGTCGCCGTCCCCGACGGCTGCGCGCGCATGGCCGACGGCTCCTTCGAGCGGACCCTCTACACGAGCTGCTTCTCCGCGTCGAGCCTCACCTACTACCACGCGGCCTACGACGACCTGGCGATCCGCGCCTACCCGCTCTCCTCGTGCGACCTGACGGGCACCCGGCCCGTCTTCGTGCCGAGCGCGGCGTAAGGGGCACCCCGCATCCGCCCGGGCGGCGCGCGAGCCGCACCGCCCGGGCGTCTCCCATCGATCATCTCGGAAAGAAAGGCAGCGCATGAACGCAGCCACGGCACCGGCCGCCTCGACCGGGCCCGCGGGCGCCCCCGCCAAGGGGCGCTTCGCGGTCCTCCCCATCATCATCCTCATCCTCGCCCAGATGGGCGCGTCGGGCGATAACGGCGCCCTCTCGCTCGCCACCTCGGCGCTCACCGACCAGCTCGGCGCGACCACGTCCGACATCCAGCTCGCCAACATGATCTACCCGCTCGTGGGCGGGGCCTTCATGGTGGCGGGCGGCCTTCTGGGCACCATATTCGGCTGGAAGCGCTCCTTCCGCGTGGGAGCGCTCGTCTGCGCCGCCGGCGAGGTCGCGCTCGCGCTCGCGCCCAGCATGGCGGTGTTCATCTGGGTCGGGCGCGTGCTCGTGGGCCTCGGGGCGAGCCTTCTGATCCCCTCGGTGCTCGGGCTCGTGCCGCTCATCTACCGCGGCGCGGACCGCGCGGTCGCCTTCGGGTGCATCGGCGCGGCGTCGGGGCTGTCCGCCCTGCTCCCGCTCGCGCTGGGCGTCGTCATGGAGGCGGCGGGCATGCGCGTCACCTTCATGGTCCTCGCGGTCTACTTCGCCGCGGTCGCGGCGCTCTCCTGGCTCCTGCCGCGCATCGAGCACACGGGCGGCGGGCTGCGCTTCGACGGCGCGGGCGTCGCGCTGGCGGCGGTCGGCCTGTTCCTCGTGCTGATCGGCCTGTCGGGGATCTCGTCCTGGGGCCTTATCGCCCCGTTCCCGGGCGCCCCGTTCACCGTGTTCGGCATCTCGCCGGCGCTTCCCGCCGTCGCGTGCGGCATCGCGGTGCTCGCGGTGCTCGTCCGCGTCGAGCGCGGCGTCGAGGCCAGGCACGGCATCGCCCTGCTTCCCCGGTCGTTCCTGGAGACCCCGCAGGTGCTCGCCGGGCTCGCCGCCAACGCGATCACGTTCTTCTTCATGGGGGCGCAGTCCATCCTCATGGCCCCCTACCTGCAGCTCGTCGCGGGATGGACGCCGATCGAGGTGGGCGTGATCTCCATCGTGACGGGCGTGCCCACCTTCGCCTGCGCCCTCGGCATCCCCAAGCTGGCGCCGCGTGCGCACCCGCGCCACATCGTCCAGCTGGGCTATCTCGCCATGGCGGCCGCCCTCGGCATCATGGCGCTCTCGGTCACCCTCGACGGGGCGAGCGCCGAGGGCGTGTTCATCGGCGCGTTCGTCGCGGGCGTGGGCGCCGGCACCGTGTCGTCGCAGGCGAGCAACATCGTGGCCCTTGCCCTGCCCGAGCGCGCCGCGGCGCAGTCGGGCGGCATCCAGAGCACGATGCGCAACGTGGGGCAGGCCGTCGGCGTGGCGCTGCTGGGCGCGGTCCTGATCTTCGGCATCACCACCACGGTCCGCGCGAAGGCGGACGCCGATCCGCAGATATCCTCGGAGGTGCGCGAGCGCCTCGGCGGCATGACGATCGACCTGGGAAGCAACGGGAGCTTCGAGAAGCAGCTCTCCGGGGTCGAGATGGGCGATGCCGAGCGCGACGCCCTCGTGGGGATCGAGTCGCGGGCGCGCTTCACCTCCACGCGGGCGGCCTATGCGGTCGGCGCCCTCGTGGTCCTGCTGGGCCTCGCGACCACCCCGGCCATCAAGGGGGCCTCCGCGGACCGGTCGGGGGGCTCCGACGATGGGGCGGACCGGCCGGGGAGCGCCGGCTGACGCCGCGCGCGGGCGCCTGCCGCCCCGTGCGGGCGGCCGCTCGACGGCGTTCGGATGGCGGCCCGCCCGGGTCCGGGGCGATGGGGCGGCATGGCCGCGGCCGGAATGCCGCCCACCGAGGAAACCGACCGTTCGCGGTCGTGCCGGAGCCCGTCGACTATCCCGGCGCACGGCGGGAATATCTACGGTGCACAGATTCACGGTCGCATCGAAGACGAGGCGACGGACGAAGGAGGTGGGTCCCATGGGCAGTGAAGACTCGGCAGCCTTCGGGCTCGCCCTCCACGCCACCGAGGCCCTTTAGCATCTGGGGCGAGCGGACTCGCCCAACGCGGAACGGGGCGAACCCGGTGGGAGCCGATGAGGGGGCCGGCGGGCCCGAAGGTTCACAACTGCATGTCTTGTCCGTCCGAGATGAGATATGAGGTGAGTCCACCCTAATGGATTGCGGGCGGGGCGAAGGCCCCGCCTTTTTCATGCGCCGACGCCGCGCGCCCCGGAAACCCGCCCCGCCGGGTCTGGGGTACAATGCGCCCGTACCGCAGAGGCCCCGTCGGCCGGCGTGAGCCGCAGGGGTCCGTCCACCCGATCCGGAAAGGGGCCCCATGGGCATCCCGATGCTCGCCATAGACCTCATCGACCCGGCGTGCGCCCCGCGAGCCGGGCGCCTCGCCGAGCGCCTGGGGGTCCCGGTCGTCACCGGAGGGGCGGCGGACGAGGGGGCCCTCCTGCTGCGCGTCGACGCGCGGGGACTCAGCCTCGCGGGTGAGGGCATGGAGCTGCGACCGGACTTCGCCGACCGCATGGCGCGCCTGAAGCCAGCGAACCTCGGACGCGAGCTGCTCGTGCGCGCGGTGAGGGTCAAGGGCGTGCCCGCGCCCCACGTGGTGGATGCCACGGCCGGTCTGGGCGACGACGCGCTGCTGCTCGCCGCGGCCGGCTGCAGGGTCACGATGTTCGAGCGCGACCCGGTGATCGCGGCCCTGCTCGACGACGCGCTGGCCCGTGCGCGGGAGGATCCCCGTCTGGCGGGTATCGCTGCCCGCATGGAGCTCGCCGAGGGCGACAGCGTGACGGGCCTGCGCTCGCTCGCGGAGCCCCCGGACGTCGTCTACCTCGATCCCATGTTCCCGGGCAGGACGAAGAGCGCCGCGGTGAAGAAGAAGTTCCAGCTGCTGCACCGCCTCGAGCGCCCCTGCGGGGACGAGGGGGCCCTGATGGACGCGGCGCGTGCGGCGCGGCCGCGCAAGATCGTGGTCAAGCGCCCCGCGAAGGGGCCGTATCTGGCCGGGGTGAAGCCGAGCCATTCGCTTGCGGGCAAGGCGGTGCGCTTCGACTGCATCGCGTGCCCCCGCTGAGGTCCCGTGCCGCCATGGCGGACGGCGACGGACGGGATGGCATCTGCCGTCGGCACCCGCTGTCATCATGCCCGATGCCGCGGTGCCGGCGGATCGCAGGCCGCGGCGCCCCGGCGGGATCCCTACAGGGCCGCGCCGGCGATCGCGATGATGAGGGCGAACAGGGGCGTGATGCCGCTGACCACGATGCCCGCGATGGAGCAGACGAGCCCGGCGGTCGCCGGGAGGTCGGTGCGGTAGTCGGCGCGCCTCGCGCGCCGCGACGCCACGATGCCGGCGATGCCGGCCGCCACGCCGACGAGCTGGAGGGGGATGAAGGGAGCGAAGCCGAGCAGGATGGCCAGGGCTCCGCAGGCGATCGAGACGTACTGCAAGGGCATGGGGGTTCCTCCGGGATCTGGGGCGGGTCCGGCTCTAGGGAAAGCCGACCCCCTCATCATACGCCTAGCCGGTCGCGGCCCGCTTTAAGGAAAACGCAAGCGGGGGTCCGTCCGCGGATGCGCGCCCGCCGGGTACCATGGCGATGACGGCGGAAACGGAGGAGCCATGTCCCTGATCGGCAACATCATCTGGATCCTGCTGGGCGGCATCTGGACCGCCCTCGGCTGGCTGCTGCTCGGATGCGCGTTCTGCATCTCCATCGTGGGCATACCGCTCGGGCTCCAGTGCTTCAAGATGGCGAGCCTCACGTTGGCGCCGTTCGGCAAGGAGATCGTCTACGGCGGCGGCGCGCCCTCGCTGCTCGCCAACGTGTTCTGGGTCATCTTGGCGGGCATTCCCATGGCGCTCGCCTATCTCATCGCCGGCGTCCTCAACTGCCTCACCGTCATCGGCATCCCGTTCGGCCTGCAGAGCTTCAAGATGGCGAAGCTCGCCCTTCTGCCCTTCGGCTCCACGGTCCGCTGACGCCGGGCTGCGTGCGCCCGGCGTCAGCGCGTGGCCGGCGTCAGCCCCGCGATCGCCCTCGCCGCATGGGGCAGCAGGTCGCGCAGGCACCGCGCGGTCGCCGTCTTGCCGACGCCCATGGTCCCGCCGATGAGGTAGAGGGTCTTCATGCGCGGCCCGCCGCGGTCCCGCCCCGATGCGATGCGGCGGATGGGTCGTCGCCCGCCGCGGGCTTCTCGGCGCAGGTGGCCCAGAACGTGGGGATGCCCAGCTCGTGGAGGCGACCCTCGCCGTTGGTGTCCTCGTAGAGGTCGACGATGCGGAACCCCGCCTGGATCTGGCCGCGGATCTGCTCGTCCAGGGTGTGCGAGAACTGCATGCCCCATTCCGGCAGGTCCTCGGGAGGTATGAGCGAGGGGTCGCGCAGAGGGTTGAACGGCAGCCCCCGGATGATGCGCCGCTCGTCGTCGTCGACCGTGTAGTTGAAGCCGTTGTCGAGGCCGGCGAGCAGGCGGCCTCCGGGCGCGAGCACGCGGAAGCACTCCCGCCAGACCGGCAGGACCTCCTCGATATAGCAGTTGGAGACCGGGTGGAAGACGAGGTCGAAGGCTCCGTCCCCGAACGGCAGCGGCTTGGTCATGTCGGCGCGCACGGTGGCGATGCGGTACCCCTCGCGCTCGGCGACCAGGCGCTCCGAGGCGATCTGCGACGCGGAGTAGTCGAGCACGGTGCACTCCGCCCCCATGGCGGCGAAGACCGGCATCTGCTGCCCGCCGCCGGACGCGAGCCCCAGCACCCGCTTGCCCCGCATATCGGGCAGCAGCCAGCTGCGCGGCACGGGGCGGGTGGGCGTGAGCACCATGGTCCAGTCCCCTTCGAGGGCCGCCAGGTAGCGCTCATGGGAGATGGGCGTGCCCCATTCCCATCCCTCGGCGATCCAGGAGTCGATGATCCGCGCGTTGAGATCGGTGTAGGTCTCGGTGCCGGCGGGTGCCTTCCCGGCGTGCCCGCCGTGGTTCTGAACGCTCACGGCGTCTCCTTTCCAAGAAGCTCGGATGTCCCGGGCGCCCCGCCCGCGCCTCGCGGCTCCCCGCATCCGCCCCCGCCGCGTGACGCCGGGGTCGGGCGGGCGCCCGGAGGGGCGCGACGGGGCCCGCCGCCGTCCGGGCGGGGAGGGCCCGCCCCCATGATAGCCGCCCTGTCGCCGGGCGCGGCCCCGATCGGAGCGATCCGTGGTGAAGCGGTGGGGGAGCGGACATGTCTGCGTCGAGGCCGCCTCGGCGGGTACAAAGAGGATACATGCGCCCGGCGGGCCGATGCGCCGCCGGGCGGTCCGCGCCGTCGGGCATGCGGCGCCCAGCCCCTGCGGAGCCCCGGCCCGTGAGGCGCCCTAACCCATTCGAACAAGGAGCATGATATGAAGAAGATCCTGCTGATCGTCGGCTCGCTGAGGAAGAGCTCGTTCAACCGCCAGCTCGCCGGGGAGGCCGCCGCGCTGCTCGAGGGCCGCGCGAACGTGAAGACGCTCGACTTCGACAGCGTCCCCTTCATGAACCAGGACCGCGAGTACCCGGCGCCCGAGTCGGTGGCGCGCGTGCGCACGGAGGTCGGCTCCGCCGACGCCATCTGGATCTTCACGCCTGAGTACAACTACAGCTACCCGGGCGTGCTCAAGAACCTGCTCGACTGGCTGAGCCGCCCGCTCAAGGAGGGCGACCCCGACCGGATGAGCGCGCTGACGGGCAAGAAGGCCGCCATCAGCTCGGCCGCGGGCTCGTCCGCCGGCGCCGGCGCCCGCGCCAAGCTCGGCGAGCTGCTCGTCGCATGCCGCGCCGACGTGATGAAGGACCCGCAGACCGGGGTCAAGCTCGACCGGGAGGCCTACACCACCGACGTGCTCTCCCTGGGCGAGGAGGAGCGCGCCCAGCTCGCCGCCCAGGCCGACGCCCTGCTGGCGTACCTGGAGGCATAAGGGCCCGTCCGCATGCCGCGCCGGTGCCGCTCGGCGTGCCGCTTCTAGACGCGAGGCGCGCCGTCCCCCGCTTCGGCGCCCAGGCCGCAGCGCCTCCCGGGCGGCGCCCCGACGGCTCGGCGGCCTCCCCCTCGCCCGACCTCCCGCACCGCCCCGGGGCGAGGGGGTTATACTGACCCGATGTCCTGTGTGCGGATGAGAGGGGAGCGCGTATGGGTGCGGATGGGGCGGGGTCGCGGCCCACGGTCGGCGCGGTGCTCGAGGGCGGCGGGTTCCGCGGCATGTACACCGCCGGGGTGCTCGACGTGTGGATGGAGCACGGGATCACCGCCGATGCCTGCGTGGGCGTCTCGGCGGGGGCGACCTTCGGGTGCAACTTCAAGTCCCTCCAGGTCGGCCGGGCCCTGCGCTACAACAAGCGCTACTGCGGCGACCCGCGCTACGTGGGGCTGCGCAACCTGGTCCTCACGGGCGACCTGTTCAGCCGCGAGTTCGCCTACGGCGAGCTGCCCTGGGAGCTCGACGTCTTCGACAGCGCGACCTTCGCCGCGAACCCCATGCGCTTCACGGTCGTCGCCACCGACATCGTGCGCGGCGAGGCCGTCTACCACGACCTCGGGCCGGGGGACGAGGGGGATATCGAGTGGATCCGCGCGTCGGCGTCGATCCCGGCCCTCTCGCGCCCGGTCGAGCTCGACGGCAGGCTGCTGCTCGACGGCGGCGTGGCGGACTCGATCCCGTTCCGCTGGATGCTCGACCAGGGGTACGACCGCACCGTGGTCGTCCTCACGCAGCCCGCGGGGTACGCCAAGGAGCCGAACTCCCTCATGCCGCTTCTGCGCGTCATGCTCCGGCGCTATCCCGCGCTGGTCGACCTGCTCGCCGACAGGCATGTTCGCTATAACAAGTCGCTTGCGGACCTCGCCGAGCTCGAGCGCGTCGGCCGGGTGTTCGTGATCCGTCCGAGCGCGTCGGTGAGGATGCCCATGATCGTGCGCGATCCCGAGGTGCTGGACCGCGCCTACCGCCTCGGCCGCGAGGATGCCGAGCAGTCGCTCGACGCGCTCCGCTCCTACCTCGGGTAGCGCCGCGGCGTCCGGGAGGGGGCCGCGCGTCGCGGCCCGCTGCGCGAGGAGGACGGCTCCCGCGCGGCGACCCTCGACCGCGAGGACCTCTTCATCGTCTCCAAGGTCCTGCCGCACAACGCGGGCCGGCCGGACATCTTCGAGAGCTGCGACAACACCCTCGACAACCTGGGCGTCGACTACCTCGACCTGTACCTGCTGCACTGGATGGGGCCCGTGCCGCTGGCGGAGACCGTCGCCTGCATGGAGGAGCTCGTGGCGGAGGGCAAGATCCGCGCGTGGGGCGTCTCGAACCTCGACATCGACGAGATGGAGGATCTCTGGCGCGTCCCGGGTGGCAGCAACTGCCAGGTCAACCAGGTGCTCTACCATCCGGCGTCGCGCAGGCGGGCACGCTGCGCGGCCGGCTGTTCGAATCCCCCGCGCTGGCAGAGGTCGCCCGTCGCCACGGCGTGACCGTCCCGCAGGTGGTGCTCGCCTGGGACGTCCGCGGCGGGGACACGATCGCCATCCCGCGCAGCTCGCGGCCCGAGCACACCCTGGAGAACGCCGCGGCCGACGCGATCGAGCTGACCGAGGAGGACCTGGCGCTCATCAGCCGCGACTTCCCCGCGCCCTCCCACAAGATGCCGCTCGACATGGAGTGACCCACCGTTCGCGGTATCGGGGACGGGGCTCCCGCGCGTTTGTGCGGCGGGGCGCCCCGTTGGCAGATGCGCCCGCGCAGACGGTCGCCGGCAGCCCTACAATGCTGCTAGTACGCGTACCGAAAGCGAGGAGGAGCAATGCCCGAGAACCGTGGGCCCGCCCTAATCGACCCCGAGGGCGGATGGCATGAGCTGAGCCGTAGGGAGTACGAGACGATCGTGGCGATGGCGGCGCGCGTGGGCATCTGCGGGACGCTCGCAGCCGAGGGAGCCGCCGACACGGCGATCACCACCGGGCAGGCGGCGGAGATCCTGGGGGTCTCGCGGCGCACGGTGACGCGCATGCTCGACCGCGGGGAGATCCCCGGGATCCGTTTGGGTCTCAACCATCACAGGAGCGTCCGCCTCTCCGACGTCCTGGCGTACCGGGACCACGGGTCGGCGGGACGCGAGCCGGTCGCCCTGTAGGGGACGAGGCCGGGACCAGCGCATCGACGGGCGCCGCGCGGCAACGTGCGGCGCCCGTTCGCATAGCGGGCCGGTTCGGGGGAGGAGGAGCCCATGAGGACGTTCATCGCGCTGGAGCTGCCGCCGCGGTTCGCCGACGACACCGCGCGCCTGGCGCGCCAGCTCTCCGCCGCGGTGCGGGGCCGGTTCATGCCCCGCGGGAACCACCATATCACGCTCGCCTTCCTGGGCGAGGTCGACGAGGCGGGCGCCCGGCGCGCGGTCGAGGCGCTCGACGCGGCCTGCGCCGGCGTCCGCGCGGTGAGGTGCGCGGCGGACGGGCTGGGGACCTTCGGGAGGTCCCGGGATGCGACGCTGTGGCTCGGCATCGCGCGCGACCCCGACCTCATGCGCCTGGCGGGGCGCCTGCGCGCAGAGCTTCTCGGGCGCGGGCTCGAGGTGGACGCCAAGCCCTTCCGCCCGCACGTCACGCTCGCGCGCCGCGCGCGGATGCCCGAGGCCCCGCTGGGGGACCTGGCGTTCCCCGAACCGGATCGCGCCCGCGCCGTCACCCTGTTCCGGAGCACGCTCGGGAGCGAGGGCGCGACCTACAAGCCGCTGTACCGCGTGGAGCTGGACGGGTAGCGGCGGCTCCCGCGTGCGACCCACGGCGTCGACGTCCG
>NZ_JAQECM010000090.1:0-2675 GCF_027669965.1 Candidatus Collinsella stercoripullorum
CCCCTTGTCACACAAACTACCGAAGCCTCCGTTAAATTGGGGGTCTCCGAGTAGCCGGGGGAACGGTCCCATCAAAAGCGCAGGTAGAGAGCTTGCGCCCTTTCTCGTCTACTTTAAGGGTCCGGGTTTAACGTTACAGTAAAATTGTTTACCACCTTCCAGCGAAGAAAACCCCAGGATCGCGCCCCCCGACCCGCCGCCGCGGCCGTGCGGCGACGGTGTCCCGCTTCGGTTCGCGCCGTCGCACCATCAGCTGCTGGAACCCGTTGCCCTGCCGCACCGCCGCGGCCCTATAGCCCGGCGACGGTGGGACCCCGCGGCCCAGTAGGGGCGTCGCCGCTGCGGCCCTATAGCCCGGCGACGGAGAGCCGCTGCTCGAGGGCCTCTTGGTGGATGGCGTACTGCAGCGCGGTCTCGCGCGTGATGCGCCCGGCGTCGACCAGCTCGAACAGGCTCTGGTCCATGGTCCGCATGCCCTCCGGGCCGCCGGCGGCGATGACGCTGTCCATCTGGTGCGTCTTCTCCTCGCGGATCAGGTTGCGGATCGCCGTGTTGGTCACCATGATCTCGAACGCCGGGGTCACGCCGCCGTCGACGGTCGGCACCAGCTGCTGGCTCACGATGGCCTGCAGCACCATGGAGAGCTGCATGCGGATCTGGCGCTGCTGCGTGGGCGGGAATGCGTCGATGATGCGGTCCACGGTGCCCGCCGCGCCCGTCGTGTGCAGGGTCGAGAAGATCAGCTGCGCCATCTCGGCCGCGGTCACGGCGGTGGAGATGGTCTCAGGGTCGCGCATCTCGCCGAGCAGGATCACGTCGGGCGCCTCGCGCATGGCGGAGCGCAGGGCCTCGGCGTAGGTCGCGACATCGGTGGGGATCTCGCGCTGGGTCACGATGCAGGAGCCGTGGCGGTGCACGTACTCGATCGGGTCCTCCATGGTGATGATGTGCCCGGAGCGCTCGCGGTTCAGCCGGTCGATCACGCACGCGAGCGTGGTGGACTTGCCCGCGCCTGCCGGGCCCGTTACCAGCACGAGCCCCTTCTGAAAGCGCGCGATGCGCATGACCTCCTCGGGGATGCCGAAGTCTGCCGGGTCGGGCAGGCCGAAGGGGATGACGCGGACCACCGCGCCGAGTGAGCCGCGCTGCCGGAACACGTTGGCGCGGAAGCGGCCCACCCCGGGCAGCGCGAACGAGAAGTCCTCGTCGTGGTTGCCCAACTCGGCGAAGCGCTCGAACGGGCGCCCGGCCACCTCGTAGATGGCGCGGACCATGGCCTCGGTGTCGGCGGGCATGAGGGGGCCGGCGTCGGAGCGGACCTGGCGCCCGTCGACCTGGTAGGTGAGCGGCAGGCCGGCGATCACGAAGATGTCGGACGCCCGCACGTCGATCATGTTCTTGAGGAACTGCTCGAGGTTCATGGTTGGCTCCTGTTCGTCGGGGTGGGTCGGTGTCGTGCGCGGTCGGGGCCGGCGCCCTCAGGTCGAGGGTCCCGACCAGACGGTGTCGCTGGTGTCCTCGGTCCAGAGGGTCGTCGCCTTCCAGCTGCTCGTCTCGCAGGTCAGGTCGGCGGTCACGGTGAGCTCGATATCGAGGAGGCGCCCGGACGCGGTGGCGAACCGGACGGTCGCGGTCGCGTCGGCGGGGTCGACGGATGCGGTGTCTACCTGCGGGAGGAGGTCCGCGTCGGCGTCCTCGTCCGCGGCGGCCGCTGCCGATGCGGCGGCGTCGGCGAGGCCGGGGAGCGCATCGGCCAGCAGGTCGGTCGCGCCGCCTCGATCGAGGCCGTCCTTCTGGGCCTGCGCGAGCAGCGCATCGACGCGGGCGACGAGCTCCTGGCCGGCGCGCTCGTTCGCGTACAGCGCGGAGACGGAGTCGGCCTGGCGCTCGGACCGCGCGAGGCCGGCGCGCGCCGTCGCCAGCGCGAGGACCGCCATGACGGCCAGGCAGATGATGATGACGAGGGCGAACAGGCTGATGGGGCCCATGCGCACCGAGCTGTTCCCGCGCGCCATCAGATCACCTCGCCTTGGTCGGAGGGGGACGCGTTGTCGACGGGGGAGGGGGACGCGACGACATCGGCGGGGGAGGGGGAATCGGCGGCCGAGCCGTCGGCTGCGGACGCGGTTCCGGCGGATGAGCTGCCGTCCGTCCCTGCCGCATCGTCGCCGCTCGCGTACCGCTCGGTCACGAGGCGGTACACCTCGTTGCCGTCCCCGTCGGTGACGAGAATCGTCGCGCGGTACAGCGTCCCGACGGCGCCGGACGAGTCACCGGACGAGCCGCCCGACGGGGCGTCGTCCGCATCGGGGCCCGTCTGGCCGTCCGCGTGGCCGGCATCGTCCGCCGCGACGGTCGCGATCGCGCACGACGCCGTGAGGCCGTCGCGCTCGAGCGGCTCCGGCTCGGTCGCGGGGTCCGCGGCGAACTCCTCAGCGAGGTTTGAGGCCATGGCGACCGCCTGCGCGAGCTGGGAACCCTCGGCGCCCATGCCGCGCGCCTGCGCGAAGGCCTGCATGAACAGGGCGAGCGATGCAACGAGGAACGCCAGCAGCACGAGGGCCTCGACCAGCAGGGCGGTGCCGTGCCAGCTCGCCCGGCCCCCGTCGCGCCGACCCGCGTCCGGCCGTCCGGAGCCCCCGTCGCGCCGCGCCGCGCCCGCGCCCATGCGCCCG
>NZ_JAQECM010000091.1:0-2581 GCF_027669965.1 Candidatus Collinsella stercoripullorum
TGAGTAATCGCGCCTGTTAGCACCCTCGGTATCGCGATTCGGCACCGCTCCATCCATCGCCCGATATTGCCGTTCGGCACCAGCCGTATTCCCGTTCGGCACCGCCTCCGCCTACGCTCGGCTCGCCATGCAACCGAGAGAGAAGGAGGCGAGACATGGCGAGGAAGATCAGGGCCAGGGAGGTCCTGCGACTGCTCGAGTCGGGCATGTCGCGAAACGCGATCGCGAGGTCGCAGGGAATGTCGAAGCACAGCGTCCAGGCGGTGTCCGAGGCCGCCGAGGCGGCGGGGATCGGCTGGGCGGAGGCCGAGGGGATGTCGGATGCGGAGGTCTACGCCGCGCTCTTCCCCGAGAAGGTCCGCGACCGGGACGTCTACCCGGACCCCGACTGGGAGCGCGTGCACCGCGAGCTCGCCCGGGTCGGGGTCACGCTCAAGCGGCTGCACGAGGAGTACCGCGACGAGCAGAGGTCGAAGGGCGAGCCCTTCATGTCCTACGACCGCTTCTGCAAGCGCTACCGCGAGTTCACGGTGAGGAAGCAGGTCGTGAGCCGCGTCGGGCACAGGGCCGGCAGGATTCTTGAGGTCGACTGGGCGGGGCCGACGATGTCGCTCGTCGACCCCGCCACGGGCGAGGTCTCCAAGGTCTTCCTGTTCGTGGCCTGCCTGCCCTTCAGCCGCCTGTCCTACGTCGAGCCTACGCTGGACATGAGAGAGGATACATGGCTTCGCTGCCACGTGCACGCGTTCGCCTACATGGGCGGCTCGACGCCCTGCATAGTGCCCGACAACCTCAGGACCGGCGTGAGGGCCCACCCGCGCGAGGGCGAGGTCGAGCTGAACGAGGCCTATCGCGAGATGGCCGCCCACTACGGCTCGGCGGTGATGCCGGCGCGCGTCGCGACGCCGCGCGACAAGCCGAGTGCCGAGAACGAGGTGTGGCAGGCCGCCCTGGAGATCATCGCCGCGCTGCGGGACGAGGTCTTCACCGATTTCAACCAGCTCAAGAGGGCTGTGGCGGAGAAGCTCGAGGAGCACAACTCGAGGCCCTTCTCCAAGCGCGAGGGCACGCGCCGGGAGGTCTTCGAGGAGCAGGAGAGGCCGCTCCTGAGGCCGCTGCCGGCGGTGCCCCACGAGGTCTGCGAGTGGGTCTACGGCAGGAAGGTGCAGCGCAACTGCCACGTCGCCTACAAGCGCAACTACTACTCGGTGAGCCACCTCGCCGTGGGCAGGACGGTGGACCTGAGGGTCACCGACGCCACCGTGGAGGTCTTCCTCGCCGGCGAGCGGCTGGCGACGCACCCGCTCTTCCCGTCGTTCGCGAGGAACCGCTACTCGACTCATGCCGGCGACCTTCCCGAGGGGAGATCGTACTCCGACTGGGACGCGGGCCGCATCCGGCGCTGGGCCGACCGCGTCGGGCCGTCCTGCAGGGAGGTGGTGGACCGCATCTTCCAGCGCGTCGACTACGAGGAGCAGGGCTTCAACGCGGCCCTCGCCGTGCTCAGGCTCGAGCACCGCTACACGAGGCCGAGGCTGGAGAGGGCGTGCGCGATGGCGCTCGCGAGCGGCCTGCCCTCGCCCCGGTACAGGCACCTCAAGCCCATCCTCGAGACCAACCAGGACCTGGTCCCCGGAACGCGCACGGACGACGGCGGGCCCGGCGAGGACGAGGCCGGCTACGTGCGCGGCGCCGACTTCTACGGGGAGGCGTAGCGCGATGGACCTCTCAGTGGAGACGAAGCGCAAGCTGCGCGACATGGGCGCCGCCGACCTGCTGGACGCCCTCGAGGCCCAGGACGAGGGCATGTGCATGGGCATGACCTGCGCCGAGCGGGTGCAGATGGCCGTCGACGAGGCCCACTCGGCCTTCGTCACGTCCAAGGTCCGAAACCTCACCAAGCGCGCCAACCTGAGGTACCCGGAGGCCGACGTCCGCTCCATAGACTTCTCGGAGGAGCGCGGCCTGGACCGGCTGCTGATCACCGAGCTTGCCGCCTGCGGCTTCGCCGAGCGCGGCCAGAGCGTGGTGCTGCAGGGGCCCACCGGCACGGGCAAGACCTACCTGGCCTGCGCGATCGCCAAGGCCGCCTGCCAGCGGAGGATGCGGGCCTGCTACATCAGGTGCCCCGACCTGGAGGAGCTCTGGCGCGAGGCGCGCGAGCGCCCCGGCGGCGAGCGCAAGATCACGAGGAAGTACGCGGCCTTCCAGGTCCTCGTGCTCGACGAGTGGCTGCTCGACCGCCCCGACGAGCTCTTCCGGGGCTTCCTGCTCGAGCTCATGGAGGCCCGCTACGGCACGGCGTCCACCGTCTTCTGCACCCAGTTCCGCCAGAAGGACTGGCACGCCAGGCTCGGCGGCGGGGTCCACGCCGACGCCATCATGGACCGCATCGTCCACGGCGCCGCATGGGTCGGCATGGGCGAGATGAACATGAGGAGGAAGCTGGGCGGAGACTCGGGCTAGAGCTCTCGTACGGGCGCCGGCCGCGGTGCCGACCCATGCCGCGGCCGGTGCCGATTCGCAATGCTGCCGGTGCTGAATCGCGATAATCTGTGGTGCTCAGCGGGGCAAATACTCA
>NZ_JAQECM010000092.1:0-2577 GCF_027669965.1 Candidatus Collinsella stercoripullorum
CGGGCGCCGCCGGGGCGCCGTGCCCGGCACGCGGGGCGCCGCAGCACCGCGGAACCTCCCCGGTGCCGCGCCGTCAGGGCGCAGCAGCGCCGCGGGAACCTCCCCGATGCCGGGCCGCCCCTAGAGGCGGCAGCGGTTCGCGAGCTCGGGGTACCCCCGCTCGACCGCGCGGTTGAACTGGCCGGCGTACACCCCGATCGCCATCACCCAGGCCGCCGCGAGGCAGACGGCGATAAGCGCCGTCACCGCGACGGCGGCGAAGGCGACCGCCGGCGTGGGGCCGGCCGCGTACGCGGTCATGCCCAGCAGCGCGGCATCCAGCGCGAAGGAGAGGACGGCCGCGCGGCGCCAGGCCCTCCTGCGCAGGCGCTGGGCGCGGTCGAGGGCGGCATGGAGCTCCAGGAGCTCCCCCGTCGAGAGCAGGCGGCAGCCGATCGTCTCGCGCTGCGCCCTGCTGAGCGTGTTCACATGGATGCCGAGCATCGTCGCCTCCCGTCTCGCCGGCCGCGCCCGCGGCCCGAAGCCCGCAGCCGGGTGCCCGCCCGCCGTCGCGGGGGGGGCACCCGCCCGCGCGCGTCACTCCCCCAGCTGCTCGCAGGCCTCGAGCCAGGCGGTCTCGAGCTCGTCCAGCTCCGCGCACGCGGCGTCGATCTCATGCTGGCTGGCCGTGAGCGCCGCGAAATCCGTGGGGTCGCCCCCCGCCATGGCGGCGCGGAGCTCATCGACCCTGGCGCGCCGGGACTCCATCTTGCGCTCGAGCGACGACACCTCGCGGCGCAGGCGCTGCCGCTCGGCGTTGGAGAGCCCCGCGTCGGCCTCCGGGCTCCCCGCCCCCGCCCGCTCGCGGCGCTCGCCGCCGGCCGCGGGCGACGAGGTGCCCCGTCCCCGCGCCTGCGCGCGCCCCTCGCCGACGAGCCGCAGGTACTCGTCCACGCCGCCGGGCACGTGCCGCAGCCGGCCGTCGACGAGCGCGTACTGCTGGTCGGTCACGCGCTCCATGAGGTAGCGGTCGTGCGTCACCAGGATGAGCGTCCCCGGCCATCCGTCGAGCAGGTCCTCCACGATGGCGAGCATGTCGGTGTCGAGGTCGTTGCCCGGCTCGTCCAGAATCAGGACGTTCGGCTCCTCCAGGATGGTGAGCAGCAGCGACAGCCGGCGGCGCTGGCCTCCGGAGAGGTCGCCTATGCGGCTCCAGAGCTGCTGCGTGGTGAAGCCGAGGCGCTCGAGCAGCTTCTCGGGGCTCGTCTCCTTGCCGTCCACCACGTAGACGCGCTTGTAGCGCGAGAGCACCTCGCGGATGGTCTCGTCGAGGTGCGGCGCGAGCTCGTCGAGCTGCTGGGAGAGCACGCCGAAGCGCACCGTCTGCCCGATCTTCACGCGGCCGCGCGCGGGCTCCAGGCGACCTTGGAGCACCGACAGCAGGGTCGACTTGCCGGCGCCGTTCTCCCCCAGCAGGCCGAAGCGGTCGCCCGCCCCGATGAGCCAGGTGGCGTCCTCCACGACCGGCCTGAACGAGCCGTCCGCGACGTCCCCGTAGCCCGCGGTGACGTCCAGCACATCGATCACCTGCTTGCCCAGGCGCGCGACGGCCAGCCGCTTGAGCTCGAGCTCGTTGCGCACGGGCGGCACGTCCGCGATCAGCGCGCGGGCCGCCTCGACGCGGAACTTGGGTTTGGTCGAGCGCGCCTGGGCGCCGCGGCTGAGCCAGGCGAGCTCCTTGCGCGCCATGTTTCGCCGGCGGTCCTCCGCCGCCGCGGCGAGGCGGTCGCGCTCGACGCGCTGCAGGATGTAGGCGGAGTAGCCGCCCTCGAACGGGTCGACCCTGCCGTCGTGGACCTCCCACATGGAGGTGCAGACCTCGTCGAGGAACCAGCGGTCGTGGGTCACCACGAGCAGCGCGCCCGCGCCGTCGGCCCAGCGCTCGCGCAGGTGCCGGGCGAGCCAGTCGATGGTCCGCATGTCCAGGTGGTTGGTCGGCTCGTCGAGCATGAGGACGTCGTAATCGCCGATGAGCAGGCGGGCGAGGTCCACGCGGCGGCGCTGGCCGCCCGAGAGCTCCCCCACGCGCCCCTCCCAGGGCACGTCGGAGATGAGGCCGTCGAGCACCTGGCGCACACGGGGGCGGGACGCCCACTCGTACTCCGGGGCGTCGCCCACCACGGCCTCGCGCACCGTGGCCCCGTCGCTCAGGGCGTCGCGCTGGCCGAGCAGCCCGACCGAGAGGTCGCGCCGGTGGGTGACGCGGCCGGAATCGGGCTCGAGCTCCCCGGCGAGCACCGACAGCAGGGTCGACTTCCCGTCGCCGTTGCGCCCCACGATACCGATGCGGTCCCCCTCGTCGACACCCAGGGTGACACCGCCGAAGACCTGCTTGGTCGGGAAATCGAGCCGCACCGAGTCGCAGCCCAGAAGAATCGCCATCGCGCACCGCCTTGCATCCGTCGCGTTCTCACAGCCTCCCATCCTAGCACGGCGGCCGACCGCGCCGTGCGCCGGCTCCGTCAGATGCGGCGGCAGGACCGCGCCGTGCGCCGGCTTCGCCGGACCGCGCCGCCCGCGGGCGCCGGCAGCCCGGTC
>NZ_JAQECM010000093.1:0-2500 GCF_027669965.1 Candidatus Collinsella stercoripullorum
TGTGTTTGCTAGCGTCTTACTTACGGGTTTGAGCACGGCGTTTTTTTGGGGATGACCGCGAAAAACTTTCGGGTCTGGGCACGGGCACGCCGACCATCTCGATTCGGCCTAACGTTGTCGTTGCTTAGGTTTCGGCGACGGGAGGTCGGGAAAGGAAATGATCGGCGTGGACAAGATCGAAGATATCAGAAGGAGGGGCAGGGACGGGGCGAGCGTCGCCTCGATCGCCCGTGACACCGGGGTCTCCGAGCCCACGGTGCGCAAGTACCTGAGGGCTACGGACCTCTCCGAAAGGCCGCCGGCAGTCGGCAGAGCCCCGGAGTCCCCTCTGCTGGAGCCGTACGTGCGGCTCGTCGACTCGTGGCTGGCCGAGGACAGGCGCTGCTGGCGCAAGCAGCGTCACACGGCCAAGAGGGTCTACGACAGGCTCGTCGAGGAGCGGGGCTTCACCGGGTCGTACTCGACGGTGCGCAGGTACGTGAGGAGGAGGCGCGACGAGCTGGCGACGGAGCACGACGCCCGCGAGGCGCAGGGGTTCCTGCTGCTCGACTGGGTTCCCGGCGAGTGCCAGGTGGACTTCGGCCAGGCGGACTTCCGCGTCCGCGGCGTGGTGCAGCGCGGCCACTTCCTTGCGGTCACGTTCCCGCACTCCAACGTCGGGCTCGCCCAGGTGTTCTGGGGCGAGACGGCCGAGTGCGTCTGCCAGGGGCTCAGGAACGTGTTCGAGTTCGCGGGCGGCGTGCCCCTGCGCGCCGTGTTCGACAACGCCACCGAGGTGGGGCGCCGCATCGGGGCGGTGGTGACGACCTCGGGGCTCTTCCGGCGCTTTGCGGCGCACTACGGGCTCGACTACAGCTTCACCAACCCCTACTCGGGCAACGAGAAGGGGTCGGTGGAGAACAAGGTGGGCGCGATCAGGAGAAACCTCTTCGTGCCGGTGCCCTCGTTCTTCGACGTGAGGGGCTACAACGAAAGGCTCCTCGAGGCGTGCCTGGAGGCGTCGCGGGGGAAGGACCACTACCGGAAGGGCGAGCCCGAGCTGGAGCTCTTCGGGGACGACCGCGCGGCGCTCTCGCCGCTGCCGTCGGCGCCCTTCGCGTGCGTGACGTGGCTCACGCGCAAGTGCGACAAGCAGGGCTCGTTCAAGGCCGGCGGCGAGCACCGGTACTCGGCGGGCCCGGGGATGGCCTCCCGTGAGGTCGCCGTCGCGATGGGGGCCTTCGACGTGACCGTCGTGGGCGACGAGGGCGAGGTCGTCGCCACCTACGAGCGCGAGTGGGGCGACGCGCCCACCGACTCGGCCGACCCGCTCCTGCAGCTGAAGCTGCTGTGCAACCGCCCGGGCGGGTGGCGCGACAGCGTGGTGAGGAGGTCGCTGCCGGACGGACTCGTCTCCTTCCTCGACTCCGAGGGCCCGGCGGACCTGCGCGCCGACCTGCGCGCGATCCGGGACTCCGCGTCGCGTCTCGGATGGGCGGCGGCCGTGGAGGGCGCGCTATCTTCTCTCGAGGCCACCGGCGGCGTCGACGCCGCCACCCTCGAGCTGTCGGCGGCGGTCTCGGCGTCCGGCCGCGGGCGCGTCGAGTACGACGAGCCGGTCGACCTCGCGGGCTACGACCGCGCGTTCGAGCTGCTGGAAGGGGGCGCTTCCGATGCCGAGGCTGTCTGACGCCGAGCGCTCCGAGTTCGCCTCGCGCGCACGCGCGCTCTTCATCTCGAAGGCCACGATAGCGTGGTTCCTCGAGACCGCCACCCCCGGCCAGCTCGCGGCGTGCTCCGCGATGCTCGCCCGCGAGCTCGAGTCCCGTGAGCGCTCGAAGCGGGCGAGGCTGCTCAGGCAGGCCAGGTTCCCCGTGCCGAAGGCCGTCGAGGGCTTCGACTGGTCCAACGTGCGGTTCCCGGAGGGCTGGGGGCGCGAGGAGATGCTCTCGCTCGACTTCGTCGGGCGGGCGGAGGACCTGGTCTTCCACGGCCCGACCGGCCGCGGCAAGACCCACGTGGCAACCGCTCTCGGGATCGAGGCGACCCGTCGCGGCATCCCCGTGCGCTTCCACCAGACCGCCTCGCTCGTCCTGCAGCTGGGCAAGGCGAAGCGCGAGGGTTCCCTCGACCGCCTGCTCGCAGACATCGGGCGCGCATCGCTGATAGTCCTCGACGAGTTCGGCTACGTGCCCTTCGACGTGGACGGGGCCAGGCTCCTGTACCAGGTCATATCGGACAGCTACGAGAGGAGGAGCGTCGTGTTCACCACCAACGTGGAGTTCAGCCGCTGGGGCACGGTCTTCGCCGACGACAAGCTCGCCGCCGCGATCGTGGACCGCGTCGTGCACCACGGCAGGCTCGTGGAGTTCGGAGGGCCCAGCCACCGGCTCGAGGAGTCGCTCATGCTGGGCAAGTCAGGAAGCTAGCGGCGCGCCCGTGCCGGAACCCGAAAAAGTTTCGTGACCAAACCCGAAAGAAACGCATGCCCATATCCAAAAGGAAGACTTGACCAAACACA
>NZ_JAQECM010000094.1:0-2169 GCF_027669965.1 Candidatus Collinsella stercoripullorum
GGGCCCCCGCAGGGCGCTGGGTCCCCGCGGCGCGGGCGTGCGCGGCGCGGACGGAGGCCAGGCGCGCGGGGTCGACGGGGCGCAGGGACCCGGCGTCGTTCGGGCGGGCGCGGTGCGCCCCGGTCTGAATGGGGCGAGGGGGAACGATGCGTCCCTCGGTTCGGTTGTCGTTCATGCTCGGTCAGTTCCTTCGCGCTCAGATATGCGGCCCGTGCGCGGGCCGGATGTCGGTTCGGGAGGATTATACCTGCATGTGCGGACGCAGTGGTCCGTATGCATGTGTTTTTCAGGTAATTCCTCCCCGCGATGAGGAAGCGGGCCGCCTACCCGCAGATGCCGCAGCGGCGGCAGGCCTCGAGCGCCGCGGGGGCCTGGGCGGTACCGCCCTTCGCGGTCTCCCTGAGGCTCGCCGGGAGCGCCCGGCCGACCTTGAGCATGACCTGCGCCATCTCGTCGAAGGGGACGAGGCTGGAGATCCCCGAGAGCGCGAGCTGCGCCGAGGAGAACGCCGCGGCGACCCCGATGGCGTTGCGGTTCTGGCAGGGGACCTCGACCAGGCCGCCGACCGGGTCGCAGACGAGGCCCAGCAGGTTGGACAGGGCGATGGAGGCGGCGTCGAGCGCGCAGGCGGGAGTCCCCCCGAGCATCTGCACGAGCGCGGCGGCCGCCATGGCGGCGGCGCTGCCGACCTCCGCCTGGCAGCCGCCCTCGGCGCCGGCGACGCACGCCGACGTGGACAGGACCAGGCCGACGGCGGCGGCGCAGTAGAGGGCCTCCTCGACCGCCGCCTCGCCGAGCCCCAGGTGGTCGGCGAGGGCAAGCACGCAGCCCGGGACGACGCCGGAGGACCCGGCGGTCGGCGCGGCCACGATCACGCCCATGCTCGCGCTGCGCTCGAGGACCGCCATGGCGCGGGCGACGGCGTCGGTCTGGACGGCGCCCATGAGCGCGGCCCCGACGCGCTCGCCCGCGGAGTCGACGAGCCGCGCCTCGCCCCCGATGAAGCCGCCCAGGGAGCGCGCGGGCGCGGCGATGGGGGAGGAGGTCTCCTCGCGCATGACCTCGAGCACGCGGCGCATGGACCGCGCCGCGCGCTCCCCGCCGGTCAGGCGCGCCTCGCGCAGGGCCATGACCCCGCCGATCGTGAGGCCGCGCTCCGAGCAGGCGTCGACGAGCTGGGCGGCGTCGTCGAACATCTCGGGCGTGGAGACGCCCGGGGCGAGCGTCGAGGCGGACCCGGGGACCTCGATGAAGGTCGCGTTGTCGACCGCGTCCAGCGCGCGCACGCGCGGCAGCACCGCGGGGTCGGGGGCGCCGTCGGTCTCGAAGACCGAGTACGCCCGTCCCCCCGCCTCGGTGCGGTAAGTGCGGCAGAAGGCGATGTTCACGCGGGCCTCCGCGAGCAGGCTCGCGAGCGAGGCGAGGGCGCCGGGCACGTCGCGGTGCGCGACGAACAGCGTGGAGTACGCGCCGGAGATGTCGACGCCCACGCCGTTGATGCGGCTGATGCGCACGCGCCCGCCCCCCAGGCTCTCGCCGCGCACGGCTGCGGCGGCGCCCGAGCCGTCGGACATCTCGATGTCGACGGTGTTGGGGTGCAGCGAGGGGTCGTCGCCGGCGATGTCGAACTCGAAGGAGACGCCGCGCTCCCCGGCTAGGCCGAAGGCGTCGCGGATGCGCTCGTCGTCGGTGGCGAGTCCCAGGATGCCCGCCACGAGCGCGCGGTCGGTGCCGTGCCCGCGGTAGGTGTGCGCGAAGCTGTTCCACAGGCGGAAGCGCACCCGCGCGATGTCGCCCTCGAGCAGGGAGGCGGCCACCTGGGCGCAGCGCAGCGCGCCGGCGGTGTGGGACGAGGAGGGTCCGACCATCACGGGCCCGAGGATCTCGAAGGCGGAGGTGGTGGCGAGGGTCTGGGGTTTGGATGCCATGGGCGCTCCTTCGTCGCGGCGCGGTGCGGGTTCCAGCCCGTCCATTGTCGCGCGAGCGGGGCGCGAACGCCATCCCCGATGCCGCGCGGGGTCGGTGCCCGTGCGGCGACCGGCGCGAACGCGGGCGCGGTGCGGGAATCTCCATATCTGTCCGGACCCTAACCGCGCGGAGACGGGGGAGGGCGCCGGCTCGCGGCGGCGGGCACGGGGGCGGGGCCGCCCGCGCGCCACGGCGGGGGCG
>NZ_JAQECM010000095.1:0-2104 GCF_027669965.1 Candidatus Collinsella stercoripullorum
GCCCCGTCCCCGGGCGCGGCGCCCGCGGGCGGCCGCCGGGCCCCAGGCCTCCCGGTCCTACGCGCCCGTCTGCGCCGAGGGAGAAGCCCCCTGCAGCGGCCCCGTCCCGTCCGCGGGCGCGGCGTCGCGGCGGGTCGCGAGGGCGAACAGCGCGACGCCGAGCGCGACGAGGCCGAACGACGCCGCGATCGCGAAGGGGACCCCGAGCATCTCGAGCGTTCCCGAGACGATCCCGACGAAATAGGACATGAAGTTCACCACCAGGTGCAGCCCGATGCTGTACCCCAGATGCCCCGTCCGCCAGACGACCCAACCGAGCACGAGCCCCATGACGAAGGCGTACAGCCCTTGGACGAGGTTCATGTGCAGTACGCCGAACAGCAGCGCCTGCACCGCGTTGGCCGCCCAGAAGCGCGCCGTCGGGACCGAGGGCAGCTCGGGCTCCGGCGCGCCGGTGAGCCGGCGCCACGAGCGGTCGCGCCAGCGCGGGGCGTGACCGGGGTTCAGCGCGCGCAGGGCGAACTCGAAGATGACGCCGCGGCAGGCGAGCTCCTCGGTCACCGGCGCGCCGACCGCCAGGACGATGACCGACAGCAGGGTGAACTCGCTCGTGACCGGGTCGTTGATGACCTCGGCGTACTCCGCGTCGAGCTGCGGGGCGAGCGGGAGCAGGTAGGTGAGCAGGTAGCTGATGGCCATCTGCATCCCGATGCCCAGGATCGCGATGGACAGCACCCTGAGCGTCACCGCGGCGGCCCCTGCGCGCCCCCGCGGACGCCGCGTCCGGGCGAACGAGACCGGGCGCAGGTGCAGCCACCACGGGAGGAAGATGGCGAGGCAGGCGAGCTGCGACGCGAGCATGACGGGGCCGAGGACGGCGACGAGCGTCTCGTCCGTGCCCGCGGTCGGGTTCAGCGCGAGGAAGATCAGGGTGAGGGCGAACGACCCGACGACGGCGACGGCGAGCTGGGCGACGATCACCGCGCCGAAGCCCCCGAGCGCCGCCGCGAGCCAGCCGGCGGCGGCCGCCGCGGGAGAGCGCGGGGTGTCGGAGGGGCGCGGCGGGACGGCGCCCGGGTGCAGGGGGGGGCGCCGGTGACCGCACCGGGATACGGCGCCGCGGCGACGGGGGCGGGGTACCCGGGCGCGGCTCCGGGATACGCGGGGGCGGCAGGTGCCTGCGCGGGCGGTTCGGGCGCGGGATACGGCACCGCGGGCGGTTCGGACGGGACCGCCCGCCCGGCGGGGACGCCCTCGTCGAACCCGGGGCCGGCGATCGCCGCCGCGGCGGGGGCGGGCCCCATCGCGGAGGGTGCCGCCTGCCCGAGGGGCGACGCCGCCGGGGCCCCTTCCATCACGGGAGGCGCCGCCTGCTCAGATGCCGCCTCGCCCGCACCGGGGAACCGGTCGACCTGCGCCCGGTCCAGGGGCGGGTACACCTGCTCGGTCCGGATGACGGTCGTGGCGGTGTCCTCCCCGTCCACGGGCTCGGCCCACACGGCGTCCGGCTCGTCGAGCCCCCATGTGCCCGCCTCGCCGGAGGGGTCGGACCGGCCGGGGGACGCGTCCGACGGGCCGAGGGCCCGTCCGAACTCGAGCTCGTCGGGGTCGGGGCAGCCGTCCTCGGGGCTACGACGGGGCGCGCGCTGATCGAAATCGCTCATAGTCTCACCTCGGATGCAGTATCCCCGCTTGCGGCCCATCCGAACGCCGTATCGGCAGATTTCAGGTCGAAGGCGAGAAAAAAGGGGCCTCGACCTGCGTCGAAGCCCCCACGTGGGATCTGTGCCCCGCCTCGGCGGCCAGCCGGGGACGCTCCCTCTGCACCGGCCTGCCGCAGGCTCGCTACCGCCTGCCCCCGCGGTCGCCCGGACGGCGCGTCGACGCGCCGCGGGAGGACGAGCCGTACGTCGAGCGGTTATCGCGTCCGCCCGAACGCCCCCCGCGCGCGCCGGAGCGGCGCTCGCGTCCCGTGGGCTCGTCGTAGTTGCGCCAGCTGTCGCGGTCGTCGCGGCCGGAGCGCTCGCGCCCCGGGGAGCCGGCGCGGCCGGAGCGCTGACCGCCCCGGTCCGGCCTGCCCTCGCGGCGCCCTCCCCGCTCGCCG
>NZ_JAQECM010000096.1:0-1982 GCF_027669965.1 Candidatus Collinsella stercoripullorum
CCCTCATCCGGGTCGGCGGTCGGCTCGGCGAGGTGCGCGGCGGCAGCGATGGGGTCGGGCGCGGGAGCGCTCGCGGCGAAGTGCGCCGCCTCGAGCGGCGCGTCCGCCCCGTCCGCGCCGGCGCGATCGGAGGGCGCCGCGTCGCGCGGCTCGAACTCCATCACGGGCTGCGGGGAGAGCTCCGATATCGACGCCTCGTCGCGCATCCCCCGGCCGTCCCGGCCCTGCGGGAAGATCCGCTCCTCGTCCGTCATCGGCGGTTCACTTTCATCACGACGTCACCGATCTGCACCTCGTCGCCCTCGCGCAGGGTGGCCGGCTCGGCGAGCGGGCGGCCGTTGACGAGCGTGCCGTTCAGCGAGTTCAGGTCCTCGATCACGAGCGCGGGCCCCTGCAGGGAGAAGCGCGCGTGGGAGGCCGAGACGAACGGCTCGTTGATGCAGATGTCGGAGCTGGGGGAGCGGCCCACGATGACCGGCCCCAGCATGTCCACATGGATGCCGCGGATGCCGCGCGGGCCCTTGTCGACGTCGATCGTCCAGATCGCCGAGTCGCGGCGCTGGCCGCGCACGAGCCCCACGCCGGTCTTCATGACGGCGAACAGGAAGATGTAGAGCAGGACGACCAGGACGATGCGCCCGGCGTACAGGATGAGGTCGATCATGAGCGCATCAGCCCCTGAACTCGAAGGTGGAAAGGCCGAAGGTCAGCAGGTCGCCGTTGCGCAGCGGGCAGCGGGTGATCCTGCGGTTGTTGACGAGGGTCCCGTTGGTGGAGTTCAGGTCCTCGATGGACCAGTCGCTGCCGGTGTACATGAGCTCGGCATGGCGGCGGCTCACGTTGGGGTCGCGCAGCACCACGTCGGCAGCGGCGCGCTCGCGCCCCACGATGCAGCGGGAGGAGGCGATCTGCAGCGTGTCGCCGGTGACCACGTCCACGAGCTGGGCGAGCGGGGCCGCCGGGCGCGGCTGGCGGACGGCGGAGGCGGGGACGCCCGCCGAGGCGCCGGTCGCCGCGGCGCCGCCCATGCCCGCCATCGCCGCGAGCGTGACCGTCTTGGGCACGGGCACGGGGGCTGCCGCCGGGTCGGGGACCGCGGAGAACGGGTCGGGGGCGGAGAGCGGGTCGATCGGCGCGAACGGGTCGGGCGCGACGTCGGCCGCGGCCCGCTGGGCCTCGGCGCGGCCGGGCGCCGGGCGCGGGCTCACCACGTTCATCTGGCCGGACAGGCCCTTCTGATAGGCGCGCTCCTCCTCGTACAGGCGCCCGAGGGTGGGGGCGTCGACGTTCTCGGCGAACACGGAGAACTTGCCCGCCTTGAGCGAGGGGTCGATCATGAAGCGCACGAGCGGCTCGCCCACGAAGGCGTAGCTCTTCTTCTCGGCGTTGTTCTTCACGAACTCGCTCACCTCGCGCGTGAGCTGCGGGTAGTAGGGCGCCATGAGCGGGTCGTCGTCGTTGGCGATGAGGATGGTGTACAGAGCGGGTGCCGTGTTGACGCCGTTCACCACGAGCGTCTGGTCTTCCATCTCACGAGCCGCCTGCTTGGCGAGCTTCTTAAAGGAGAACGGGGCGCGCGCGGCGCCGAAGATGCCCGCCACGTGGTCCTCGAAGGCACTCAGGAAGTTCACGAACAATCACTCTCCGGTCGTTCTTTGCGGTAGCCGAACAGATAGACATAGATGCAAGCGATTATAGAGGATGCCGCGCCCGCGCCCGCCACCATAGCGGCCTGCAGGGGCGTCGAGCTGGCAATTTCCATAGGGTGTGCAAGACAGGCCACGGCGATGCCGCAGGCGAGCGGGACGAGGTAGGCGAGCAGGTAGGCGCCCGTGCCGCGCCCGTCGAGGCAGCGGTTCCAGGCCCAGGCGAGCGCGGCGGACAGGCCCGCCGACGCCAGCGCGGAGCCCGCGGCGGCGACCCAGAGGGAGGGGTCGGCCAGCGCGGACGCCGCCAGCCCGACGTCGAGCCGGCCGCCCGCC
>NZ_JAQECM010000097.1:0-1859 GCF_027669965.1 Candidatus Collinsella stercoripullorum
GTCCCGGGCGTCCGCCGGGGCCCGGTCCGGGCGAGCCGGATCGGGCCGCCCGTTCGCCGCCGCGTCCGCCTCCGCCGGGCGGTCGCCTCGCGACGGGGGGTTCGCCGCCGCGCGCGACGGGGAGGGCTTCGTTAGCCGCTCCGATACGGGGGCGGCGGGTCGCTCCCGTGCGCGCGCCGCGCATCCGGGGGACCGTGCGGGGGAGGGCGCATCCTCCCCGCGGCGCGAGCGCTCCACGAACTTCATGAAGTACGCGGCGGACAGCCGCGTCGTCCAGATGCTCTACGCCTTCATGACGGGGAGGACCAAGCCGCTGTTCTACGCGCTGGTGATCGGCGCCGTGGCGGTCGGCCTGTACTTCCCGGTGCGCGACTGCTACGCCGCGTGGCGCACGGGCGACATCCTGAGCCGCCAGTACGAGGTGCGCAAGGCGTATAACGACAGCCTGCAGGCCGAGGTCGACAAGTACCTCTCCCAGGAGGGCATCGAGCAGTCCGCCCGCGAGCTCGGGATGGTCCTGCCCGGCGAGACGCGCGTCGAGGTCACCGGCGACGGCTCCTCCGACGCGTCCTCGGGCGACGACTCGTCCGACGTGCCCTCGTCCTCCGCGGAGGCGGCGCAGGCGGAGCAGGCCGTCGCCGAGGAGGCCCCGTGGTACATCAAGGCGCTCGACGCGCTGTTCTTCTTCGACGCCGGCGGGCAGTCGGCGGCGAGCGGGCAGTAAGGCGCCGGGCCGTTCGGCGGCACCGGGCACGGAAGGGGGAAGCGCATGCGCGTGGCGGCGATCGACCTGGGGACGGTCTCGTCCCGATTGCTCACCGCGGAGGTTGACGGCGGATCCATCGTCCGCTCCGCGAAGCGCACGGAGATCACCGACCTGGGGCAGGGGGTCGATGCGACGGGGCTCCTCTCCGACGAGGCGATCGACCGCGTGATAGGCGCCTGCGCCTCGTTCGTCGACGAGATCTCCGCGTTCGAGCCGGATGCGGTGTGCTGCACGCTCACGAGCGCCGCGCGCGATGCCGGGAACGGACGGGTGCTGCTGTCGGGGCTCGAGGGACTCGGCCTGCGGCCCCAGGTGATCCCGGGCGAGGTCGAGGCGAGGTTGACGTTCTACGGCGTCGCGCATGATTTCGCGGGGGAGCGGATCGCCGTTGCGGACTCGGGCGGCGGCTCGACGGAGTTCGCCCAAGGGAGCTTCGTCCCGGGCGAGCCCCTCGAGGTGGACGGCGTCGTCTCGCTGAACATCGGCTGCCGGCGCATCACGGACCGCTTCCTCGCGGGCCGCCCGCCCACCGGGGAGCAGATCGACCGGGCGGCGGCGTGGGCGTTCGAGCGCCTCTCCTCCTACTGGCGCGAGCGGCCCGGGCGCCCCGAGCGGCTCGTGGCCGTAGGCGGCACGGTGACGACGCTGGTGGCGATGGTGTACGAGCTCGCCGTGTACGACCCCGCGTTCGTCCATCTGCATGAGCTGACCGCCGACGAGGTGGACCGCTGCATCGAGCGGATGCGCGGGCGCACGGCGGCTCAGATCGCCGAGCTCCGCGGTATCCAGCCCAAGCGCGCGCCCGTGATGCTGGGCGGCGCCCTGATCATCCGGGAGCTGATGCGCGCGGGCGGCTACGATTCCCTGACGGTGAGCGAGAACAGCCTGCTCGTGGGGATGGCCCACACGATCTGCGAGGTGCTGGGCGGCGAGCGGCCGGCGATCGGTTGGACCCCCGCCCTGTCGTGATCCGGTTCCGTCGTGATACACTAGCCCGCACGGGGGCGTGGCGGAATCGGCATACGCAGGAGACTTAAAATCTTCGGCCGCAAGGATTGTGGGTTCGAGTCCCACCGCCCCTACCAGACCGATC
>NZ_JAQECM010000098.1:0-1676 GCF_027669965.1 Candidatus Collinsella stercoripullorum
TGCGCCGCGCCCGCCGTCCCGGATCGCGGGCGCGGCCCGACGGCCCCGCCCCCGAACGCAGCGGTCCCGGATATCCCCGCGCTGCGGAAAACCTGACGAGATGACCCCGGCTTTGCATGGGCCTTGCCCGGCGCGGCTATACTGGAACCCAGTTTGCAGTCAAGGGACGCGCCGGCGCCTGCGTGCGCCCGCGCCGGTGCGCCGCCGTACTCGACAGGAGGCCGCATATGGCAGACACCGCAGAAAAGACCCCGCTCGTCGGCATCATCATGGGCTCGAAGTCCGACCTTCCCACCATGGAGGGCTGCACCGCCGAGCTCGAGCGCCTCGGCGTCCCCTACGAGCTCGTGATCGCGAGCGCGCACCGCACGCCGGACAAGGTCCACGAGTGGGCCGCGTCCGCTGCCGACCGCGGCATCAAGGTCATCGTCGCCGCCGCCGGCAAGGCGGCGCACCTGGGCGGCGTCGTCGCCGCTTTCACCCCGCTGCCGGTCATCGGCGTCCCCATGAAGACGAGCGACCTGGGCGGTCTCGACTCGCTGCTGTCCATGGTCCAGATGCCCTCCGGGGTGCCCGTGGCCTGCGTCGCCATCAACGGCGCGAAGAACGCGGCGATCTACGCCACGCAGATCCTCGGCGCCACGATGCCGGAGTACCGCACCGTGGTCGAGGACCTCAAGCGCGAGATGGCCGAGGCGTAGCGGGTCGTTCGCACGAGGCGGCACGGGGAGGTCCTGCGCCGCGTTCCGGTATGAGAAGGGCGGTCGCATGGCGTTTCTCGACGACATCGAAGAACTAGACGATACCGCGGGCGGTTCGCTTCCCGCCCCGCGCACCCGCATGGTGCCCGTGGGCTCGCATTTCTCCGGCGGCGGCTCGGCTGCGGGCGGCTCCGGGGCGGACGACGCGGACATCGCGGACGCTCCCGCACCGGCGGGGACCCGCTTCTCGGGCAGCCGGCCGGCCGCATCCTGGCACGCCGGGAGCCCGGCGGACACCTTCGCCGGCATGATGGGCCGGCCACAGGGCGGGACCCATCGCGCGGCCCCGGCCTCCGCGCCCGCCGCCCAGGGCGGCGCCCCGGCGGCCCGTCCCGCCGCATCGGCGCCCTCGGTCGGTCCCTCCGGCCCCATGCGTTCCGCGCCCGCATCGGTGGCCGCCTCCCGCCCCGCCCCGGCCACCCGCCCGTCGACGGGGGAGGCCACCGTGCCTGCGTCCGCCCGGGTGTCGTCCCCGGCTCCCGCAGCGGCGGTCCCGGCCGCATCCGCGCCCGCGGCGTCCGCCGCACCGGAGGTCCCCGCCTGGACGCCCCGCCCGGCGGGCAAGCGCTTCTCGCCTAACACGGGCTCCTCGCTCACCCGTCAGGATCCCGAGGCGGGGGACCGTCCGGCGGGCAGCCGCTTCGCGAAGCTCGGCGAGGCCGCGGGCGCGGCGAAGCCCTCGGCGCGCTTCGGGTCGGTCCGGCAGCCGGCGGGGGACTCCTTCAAGAACATGGACACCGCGCAGTGGATCTCGCTGGCGACGGGCTCGGCGCCCGCCCCGGCCCCCGCGCCCTCGCCCGCAGGTGCCGTCGCATCCGCCCCAGCCCCTGCGCCCGCCCCGTCCACCGTTCCGTCGGCGCCCCGCGCCGCAACGCCCTCCGCGCCCCAGGTCGCGGACCGTCCCGCAGCCGCCCG
>NZ_JAQECM010000099.1:0-410 GCF_027669965.1 Candidatus Collinsella stercoripullorum
GGGCCCGGCCTGCGGCGACCCCGCACCCGCGGGGGCCGTCGTGCGGCTCGTGCGCAACTTCCGCAGCCATGCCTTCGTGCTCGAGTACGTCGCGCGCATCTTCGACGGGGAGCGCGGCGGCCTCATGCGGGGCTTCCTCGACCTGGAGCCGCACGAGGGACGCGACGACGCGCTCGTCGCGGATGCCTCGCGCCGGCAGGCCGTCCTCGTCGCGGGCGGCACCTCGGAGGAGCGCGCCCGCGCCAAGGCGCAGGCCGTGGCCGCCCGCTTCCGCGCGCTCGCGGACGCGGGCCAGCCGGCGGGCGACATGGTGCTGCTGCTGGGGAGCATGACGTTCTCGGGCATCTACGCGGACGCCGTGCGCGCGGCGGGGCTCGATTGCGTGATCACGGGCGGGTCGGTGTTCTCCT
>NZ_JAQECM010000099.1:420-1592 GCF_027669965.1 Candidatus Collinsella stercoripullorum
CGCCCGAGGTCGCGGCCGTCCGGGCCCTCGCGTGCACGCTCGCCAACCCCGCGGACACCGCGCAGGGGCTCGTGCCCCTGCTCGCCTCGCCGATGTTCGCCTTCGGCGCCGAGGAGTTCCTGGCGCTGTGCACCGCGGTGGACGCCGAGACCGGCGAGACCCGCCGCCGGAACGCGGACGCCGGGCTCATGTCCGACGAGGACGCCCCCGGTCTCGCGGGGCTCCCCCTGCTCGCGCGCGCCCGCGAGGTCCTGCGGCCCGCGCTCGCCCGCGTGGGGCGCGACGCGCCCGTCGACATCGCTCGCGACGTCGTGCGCGGGTCGGGCTGGCTCGTCCGCCTGGCGGCGCGCGGGCCGGAGGGGCGCGCGGTCGCGGCGAACGTGCTCAAGGCGCTCGACATGCTCGCCGAGGCGCAGGCGGCGCAGGGCCGCTCCCCGCGCCGCGTGGCGCTCGCCTTCGATGCCGCGCTCGCCGCGAAGCAGGCCCCCGGCGCCCTGAACGAGCGGGGGGCCGGCGCCGTGCGGATCATGACGGTGCACGCGTCGAAGGGTCTGGAGTTCCCCGTGGTCGCGGTGGCGGAGTGCTTCTCGATCCGCCGCGACGCGAGCCGGCTGCAGGCCCGCCGCGGCCGCGACCGGGTCGACGCCGTCGCGCTGCCCGCCCGGTTCCCGGCGGTGACCACCTTCGACGGCGTCTCGTTTCCCGAGGACAAGGTCCAGGAGCGGTTCAGGAAGCTGTATTCCGAGTGGCTCGTCCCGGAGGCGTTCGACGACGTGTGCGCGACGGGCTCCGCGGCCGAGGCCTTCGTCTCCATGCGCGACGAGTCCCGCGAGCGCGAGCTCGAGGAGCGGGCGCGCCTGCTGTACGTGGCGATGACGCGCGCGCGGGAGCTCCTGATCCTGGCGATGGACGCGCCGGTGGGGTGGGGGCGCGCGCCGGAGCTGTCCTTCGACGGGGACCGCGACCTCACGCGCGCGGTGCTCGAGCGCATCCTGCCCGACGAGGCGGCGCGCTTGGATGTCGACCGGCTCGTGTTCGACGACGCGCGCCCCGGGGACTTCGAGCTCGTCGCCCTGCGCGACTTCGTCTTCAGGGGGGAGCGCTACACGGCCGGCGGCGCCGCGCCCGGGGAGGACGGCGCCGAGCCGGGCGCGGCGGGCGGCACGTCCGCG